>NZ_JBHVEG010000015.1:0-62502 GCF_042802395.1 Promicromonospora sp. NPDC057488 | reverse complement strand
GCAGCAGGCCGACCCACGGCGCCGACATCGTTATTGGCCATGGTGTGCAGTATTAAACGCGTCGTTCAACAGTGTCAACGGAGTCCAGTAACTCGTAGGATCGAGGCCATGACGAGCGAACCCCCAGCCCTCGATCCGCGGGTCGCCCGCACGCGGCGTGACGTCGTCGCCGCAACGAGTGCCTTGCTGCTCGAAGAGGGATGGGATGCCGTCACGCACGCTGCGGTCGCTCAGCGTGCCGGCTACTCCAAGGCAACCGTGTACGCCCACTGGCCGGCACGGCTCGACCTGATCAGCGCGTCGATCGACCAGATCTGCGACGAGGCCGACCACCCGGTCGCAACCGGCGACCTCCACGCCGATCTCCACGCCTCATTGGCAGACTTCGCCGATGACCTCACCCGGGGCCACCTCGACCGCCTCCTTGCGGGTGTCGTCGAACACGCGAACGGCAGCGCCGTCGTCGAACGCCTGCGCACGCGGTTGTACGAGACGGGAACCAGCGGACTGCGCGCCATCCTCCGCTCGCACGTCTCGGAGCGGGACGTCGAACCGGTTCTCTCGATCCTTACCGGCGCGGTTCTCGTCCTCGTGACGTTCGACGGCAAGGAGGCGACCGGGAAGCTGCTCGACGACCTCATCGACCGGGCGCTGGCCTCGGTCGCCTACAGCCCGAGATAGTCGGCCCGCCGGGTGAACGCGCGCCCCGGATGTGGACTGGCTCAGTCCCGTAGCCGATGATGAGGGCGTGACTGCGGTCGAAACCGGGCCGCTGTACGGCCGCGAGGATGTGCTCCGTCGACTGATCGACGATCTGGACCGGGTCGAGACCGGTGGGTTCGCGATCGGGCTCAGCGGTGAGCCAGGAGTCGGCAAGAGTGCGGTGCTGAGGCAGGTCATGAAGCACACCGCGAACGCGGGCTCGACCGTCATCAGTGCGAGCGGCAGCGAGGCGGAGTCACACCTGCCGTACGCCAGCCTGCACCAGCTGTTGCGACCCGTCCTCGGGCGGGCCGACGGGCTGCCGGCTCAGCAGCGCCAGTCGTTGCTCGCCTGTTTCGGCATGGTCGACGACGTGGAGGCCAACCGGTTCTTCACCTCGCTCGCCGTCCTGAACCTGCTGGCCGAGCTGGCCCACGAGGCACCGGTCGTGGTGTGCCTCGACGACCTGCACTGGATGGACCGGCCGTCCGTCGACGCGCTGGCGTTCGTCGCCCGCCGCATCGACGCCGAGCGGGTGGTCCTGTTGTCCACCTCGCGGCGACCTGACCCACAGCTTCTCGGTGACGAGCAGGTCGTGACCTGGATCGAGCTGCAAGGACTGCCCACGGACGCCGCGGACGCACTGCTGCGGTCGCGTGCGCCCGGCCTCGGCGCGGCCCTGCACGACCGGGTGATCACGCAGGCCGACGGCAACCCGCTCGCACTCGTCGAGTTCGCCGGTGCGTTGAGCGCCGGGACTCCTGGCTGGACCGAGCTGGACGACGCGCTCCCGATGACCTTGCGCCTGGAGCGGGCCTTCGCTGCGCGAGCCGACGAGCTGGAGCCGGTCGCCCGCGCGATCGTCGACGTCGCGGCTCTCGACGAGGGCGACGATCTCGACGAGGTCGTCGCTGCCGCCGCCATCCTGTGTGGCGCGGCCGTCGGCCCCGACGACGTGCGGCCCGCGGTGGCGCTCGGTCTGCTGACCGTGGCGGGTCCGACCTACGCCTTCACGCACCCCCTGATCGCCTCGGCCGTCCGGCACTCGATGTCGCACGAACGGCGTGAGCACGGCCATGGTGCTCTGGCAGCCGTCCTGTCCGCCAACCTCGAACGCGCCGCCTGGCACCGGGCCGGCGCACTGTCCGGACGTGACGAGCCCGTCGCGGCGCAGCTCGAGCTCGCGGCCGCCGAGGCCCGACGGCGCGGTGCCTTTCCCACCGCGCTCACCTGGCTCGAGCGCGCGGCAGTGCTCAGCCCGGATCCGCTCGACCGGGCCGCCCGCCTGCTCAGCGCCGCCGAGGTGGGCTTCGAGCTCGGCAGGTTCGCGGAGGTCGAACGGCTCAAGGACCAGGTCACCCGGATGACGCTGCGGCCCCGGGACCGGTCACGGCTCACCATGCTGACGGGCGCGTTCCACGACGGCGCCACCAGCGATCCTGCCGACGTCAGCCACCTGGTGGACCTGGCCCGGCACGCCACGGCCGAGGCGGACGTCGAGCTGACGATGCAGCTGCTGTTCGGAGCGGCCCGCAGGGTCTGGTGGCGGGACCCCGGCCCGGCGGTCCGGCAGGAGATCGTCAGTGCCGCGCGCGCGGTCCCGCTCCCTGCCGAGGACCCGAGGGTGCTGGCCGTGCTCGGCCTCGCGGAGTCTCTCGAGCTGAGCAGGTCGGTGATGGAGCAGCTGGCCAACTCACCGGTCGACGGCGCCGGGCACGCCGACGTCGCGGCGCTCCTGGGCATCGCCGCGTTCTGCGCGGGCGACTTCGTGCGCGCGGACTCGTCGCTCTCGACGGCGATCCACGGTTTTCGCGCCGAGGGGCGCCTGAGCCTCCTCGCCGAGGCGCTCTCGATCCGGTCGTGGGCGGAGATCAACCTGGGCGTCTTCGACCGGGCCCGGTCGGCCGACGAGGGCATGCGCCTCTCCGACGAGACCGGCCAGCGGGTGTGGGCCGGGACGGCGCGGCTCGCGCTGGCCTTCGTCGATGCGGTCGGCGGGAGCTGGGACGGGCGCCATCGCCTGCTCGCCGAGGCCGAGCAGACCGCGCTCCAGCTGCCGAACGCGAGCTCGTCGCTGCTGGCGGGGGCGCAGCTCGTGCGCGGGATCGGCGAGCTGGCGGCCGACCGGCCCGAGCAGGCGTACGGCGAGCTGCTCCGCGTGTTCGACCCGGACGATCCGGCATATCAGCGCGTGCAGCAGGTCTGGACGATCAGCTACCTGGCCGAGGCCGCCGTCCGGATCGGTCGCCGGGACGAGGCCAGAGCGTTGACCGTCACCGTCGAGGAGATGGCCAACGGGTCCGCCGCCGTCGGCACGGAGCTCGCGCTCGCGTACTCACATGCCGTGCTCGCGGACGACGCCACCGCCGAACAGCTCTTCCACCGCGCGCTCGCCGGCGCCGGACGCTTCCCGTGGCACCACGCCCGGGCCCAGCTCGCCTACGGTTCGTGGCTGCGCCGCCAGCGCCGGGTGGCCGAGTCCCGCGACCCGCTGCGGGCAGCGCGCACGGCGTTCGACGCCCTGGGTGCCAGGCCCTGGGCGCAGCAGGCCGACCAGGAGCTGCGGGCGACCGGCGAGCGCGGCTGGCAACCGGCGGGCGGCGCCCGCCCGCAGCTGTCCCCGCAGGAGGGTCAGATCGCCGACCTCGCCGCGCAGGGCCTGTCCAACCGGGAGATCGGCCAACGGCTCTTCCTCTCGCACCGGACCGTGGCCTCGCACCTCTACCGCATCTTTCCCAAGCTCGGCGTCACGAGCCGCCAGCAGCTCGCGAGCGTGCTGGTCCGTGACGCCGCCGGCCCGGATGCGCCGGACCAAGCACAGTCATCCGACTGAAGTCGGCGAGATCCCGGCCGTCCTAACCTCCGAGTACGCCCTGGTGCGACCAGCACAGGGGACCGAGCAAGGAGGCAACCGTGGGAACACCAGTGCTCTTCATCCACGGGCTGTGGCTGCACAGCAGCTCATGGGGATCATGGGAGACGCGGTTCCGCGACGAGGGTTATGCGCCGCAGGCGCCGGGTTGGCCCGGTGACGCGGAGACCGTGCAGGCCTCGCGGCAGAACCCGGAGGCGATCGGCGACCACGGGATCGACGACGTCGTGGCGCACTTCGCCGCGATCATCGACGAGCTCCCCGAGCTGCCGATCCTGATCGGGCACTCGTTCGGCGGGATGATCGCCCAGAAGCTGCTGGGCCAGGACCGCGCCAGGGCTGCGATCGCGATCGACGCCGCTCAGATCAAGGGCGTGCTGCCCCTCCCCCTCTCGGCGCTGCGCGCGACGCTGCCGGTGTTCAAGAACCCCGCGAACAAGCACCGGGCCGTCTCGCTGACCGCCGAGCAGTTCCGGTTCGCCTTCGGGAACGCCGTCTCCGAGGAGGAGTCGGACGAGCTGTTCGAGCGATGGACGATCCCGGCACCCGGCAAGCCCCTGTTCGAGGCGGCCGCAGCCAACTTCGACCCGCACTCGCCGGCGAAGGTCGACACCGACAACCAGTCCCGCGGGCCGCTCCTGCTGATCGCCAGCGGCGAGGACCACACCGTTCCCGAGGCGGTGACGCGCGCGACGCTCAAGCAGTACCGGCACTCGGAGGCGGTCACCGACCTGACCACCTTCCCCGACCGGGGACACTCGCTGACGATCGACTCGGGCTGGGCAGAGATCGCCGAGACGTGCCTGGTCTGGCTGAAGAAGCAGGAGCTGTGAAGCTCGACCTGGCCGGACGCCGTGCGGTCGTGACCGGTGCGAGCAAGGGCATCGGTCTCGCCGTGGTCCGTGCCCTGGTGGACGAGGGCGTGCAGGTGGCCGCGGGGGCTCGCAGCGAGTCCGCCGAGCTGAGCGCCCTGGCCGACCAGGGTGTCGTCACGGTGCTCGGCGATCTGACCACCGCGTCGGGCTGTCAGGCGCTCGTGGACCAGGCCGTTACCCGCTTCGGCGGCGTCGACCTGCTCGTCAACAACGTCGGCGGGGTGCGCCCGCGCACGAACGGCTTCCTGGAGGTCGCCGACGCCGAGTGGGAGTGGACGCTGCAGGTGAACCTGCTCTCCGCCGTACGGGCGACCCGGGCGGCGCTGCCGCACCTGCTCACAGCGGCGCCGTCGGCCATCGTGACGATCTGCTCGGTCAACGCGACCCTGCCGGACCCCGGGGTCATCGACTACAGCGCCGCGAAGGCCGCGCTGCGCAGCTTCAGCAAGTCGCTGTCCAAGGAGGTCGGTCCCTCCGGCGTCCGGGTCAACACCGTCAGCCCCGGCCCGGTGGAGACAGCGCTGTGGCTCGGAGCCGGCGGAGTGGCCGAGACCCTCGGTCAGGCCCAGGGTGTCGACCCCGGCGCCGTGCGCGAGGCCGCCGTCGCCGGCACCCCGACCGGGCGGTTCACCCGGCCCGACGAGGTCGCGCAGGTCGTGCTGCTGCTCGCGTCCGGCACGGCCGGCAACGTCACCGGGACCGACGTGCTGATCGACGGCGGCATGGTCACCACGGTCTGACGACCCGGTCGCCTCCAGGACCGCGGTGGTGGGCGGCCACCGCGGCGGAGGCGACCGGGCCGCGGAACCCGCTCCACCGAAACCGCCACGAGGACTGAGCCATGGTTGATCTCAATGTCGTCTGCCCCCCGCACGCGGTTCCCCCCTCGGTCCGGCTCGCCAGCACCCAGGGTCGGTGGCTGCTGACCGCGACCGTCCTGGGGTCCAGCCTGGCGTCGGTCGACGCGACCGTGGTCAACATCGCGCTCCCGGCCATCGGCCGTGACCTCGGGATGGAGTTCTCCGGCCTGCAGTGGACGCTCACGGCGTACACGCTGACCCTGGCGTCGTTCATCCTGCTGGGCGGCTCGGCGGGCGACCGGTTCGGACGCCGCCGGGTCTACCTCGTGGGCATCGTCTGGTTCGCCGTGGCGTCCGTGCTGTGCGCGGTCGCCCCCACGGAAGGCCTGCTCATCGGCGCCCGCGCCGTCCAAGGCTTGGGCGCCGCCCTGCTCACCCCGGCGAGCCTGGCGATCATCCAGGCGACCTACGCCGAGGCTGACCGGGCGCGCGCCGTGGGCACCTGGGCGGGCTTCAGCGGCGTGGCCTCCGCGCTCGGCCCGTTCCTGGGCGGCTGGTTGATCGAGGCCGGCTCGTGGCGCTGGATCTTTCTCATCAACCTGCCCCTGGCGGCGCTGGTGGTCTGGCTCTGCCTCAAGCACGTCCCCGAGACCCGGGATCCCGCGGCCGGTGGTCGCCTCGATGTCGCCGGCGCGCTCGCCGGTGTCGTCGGGCTCGGCGGCATCTCGTACGCGTTGATCTCCGTCCCCGAGTCCGGTGCGGGCTCGTCCGGCGTCGTCCTCCCGGCCGGTCTGGGGCTCGCGGGGCTCGTCGCCTTCGTGCTGATCGAGCGCGGTGTGCACAACCCGATGCTGCCGCCGGCCCTGTTCGGGTTGTCGCAGTTCCGTGCCATCAACGCGGTGACGTTCCTTGTCTACGGCGCGATCGGCGCGACCCTGTTCCTCCTCGTGCTCCAGCTCCAGGTGGTGTCGGGGTTCAGCCCGCTCGTCGCGGGCTCGGCGCTCCTGCCGATCACGCTGGTCGTCCTGATCTTCTCCGCACGCAGCGGTGCCCTGGCCAGCCGGATCGGACCCCGGGTCCAGCTGACGGCAGGACCGCTCCTGCTCGGCCTCGCCACCCTTCTCGGGCTCAGGCTGCGGGCCGACAGCGACTACCTCACCGATGTCCTTCCGATGGCCGTCGCCTTCGGGTGCGGCCTGGTCGTCATGGTCGCCCCGCTCACCTCCGCCGCACTGGCGGCCGCGCCCGTGGAGCATGCCGGGATCGCCTCCGGCGTCAACAACGCCGTCGCCCGGGCGGCACAGCTGCTGGCCGTGGCCGCCATCCCGGCGGCCGCGGGACTCACCGCCGCGGCGTACACCGACCCCGCCGTCTTCCTGACCGCGTTCCATACCGCGATCAGGATCTGCGCCCTGCTGTTCCTCGCGGCGGCGGTCCTGGCGGCACTCACCATTCGGCAGCCGGGCAAGGTACCGGGATATCCGGAGGCGGCCAGTAGCGTGCGACCATGACACGGAGCGAGCGGCTCGCGGAGCAGCTGGACTGGTACTGGCACAAGAACCTGCGGCCTCGGCTGGTCGGCCTCACCGACGAGGAGTACTTCTGGGAACCGGTTCGCGACTGCTGGAGCATCCGCCGGCGTGACGCGTCGACCACGCAGACGCCGGAAGGTCCGGGCCGGTGGGCGATGGACTCGGCGTCCCCTGAGCCGGTGCCGGCGCCGGTCACCACCATCGCCTGGCGGCTGGCGCACGTCATCGTCTCGTGCCTGGGCTATCGGGTCGGGTGGTACTTCGGCGGCCCGGCCATCGATGCCGAGACGTTCGAGTATGCCGGGACGGCGGACCAGGCGCTGAGGCAGCTCGACGAGATGTACGGGAGGTGGGCCGCGGGGGTCCGCCAGCTCTCGGACGCCGACCTGGACAACCCGCCCTCCGTCGGGCCCGAGCCCTTCCCCCTGGAGAACCGGGTCCTGCACGTCAACCGGGAGCTGATCCATCACGGCGCCGAGACAGCCCTGCTGCGCGACCTCTACCTCCGGCGGGACTGACCTCGAGCGGGACTGACGTCGGGCGGGGCCCACTCACAGCTCGGCGGTCGGGGTGGCGTCGCGCAGGTCCAGGCGGTCCAGCATGCGGTTGTACTGCGCGAAGGCCGCCTCGGCCTCGGCACGGTCGACGTAGCGGGACAGGTCGTACCGGTGGGCCGGGGCTCCCTTCGGCCTGGCGACCACCTCGGCCAGGTGCTCCTGGTCGCGGGTGGTCCACCGTGCCCCGATCGCCGCGTACAGCTGTGGCACCACCGTGAACGGGTCGGCGGACAGCATGTGGTAGGGCACGTCCACGATCGAGGACGGCGGCATGTTCGTCCGCGCGGCCAGGCCGCGCTCGACCTGGGTGACCAGATGATCCAGCGCCGCTCGTCCGATCACCTCGGGGTCGGCCTCGTACTGGCACATGGCCTGCAGCGTCTCCAGGAGGCTGGCGAACGAACCGATGACCGTGACGGGGTCACGGTGGGTCCACACGAACGTCGCGTCCGGGAACACCTTCCGGATGGTGTCCATGTCGCCCAGGTGCCCCGGGTACTTCAGCACCCACCGCTTGGGCTCGCGCCCGTGCTGGAGCACCTGCAGCCCCAGCTTCAGGTACTCGTACTGAGACCCCACGTCGTGCCGGTCGGCGAGCCAGGCGCTGTAGGACGGCATCGGCCCGCGCTGCAGCGGCCACTGGGGCCCGTGCGCGAAGAACAGCACCGACTCCTCCGGCCGGTCGATGTAGGTCGGGTGCTTCTGCTGCAGACCGGGAGCGACCAGCTCCATCAGGGACAGCGCCTGCTCGAGCTGCTTGATCACCCGCCGCGCCGTGCGCGGGTCGTGCAGCGTCGTGTGCTGCAGCTCCCAGGTCAGCGGACCACGGTGCTCCGGCGACTGCGCCAGGACGCGGTGGGCCAGCGTCGTGGCGGTGCGCGGCAGCCCGCACACGAACACCGGCGCGACGATCTGCTCGTCGGCGACCCGCGGGTGGTCGGACAGCACCCGGTTGACCCGCAGCCGGTTGACGTACTTGCCCTTGACCTCGTTGAAGATCAGGAACCAGCCCAGCGGCGACAGCCGCGGTATCTCCGCGGCCCCCTGGAGGACCTGGCCGAGGTCGTCGGCGAACGGGCGGTCCTGGGTGGCCGCGGTCTTCTCGACCTGCGCGACCGTCTTCGCCCAGGACCGGGCGGGGTCCTGGTAGCCCGTGACGAGCGGGGCCAGCACGGTGTTCAGGACGCGGGTGGTGCGTGGGGTACGACTCACGACTCTCCTTGATAGCGGCCGGATCTGTTGCCGGTGACGACTCGCATCGTGCACACCATGCCATCGGCACATACCGGACTATCGGGGCAGCGCGTGGGGGTCAAGAGGTGTTGCGCCATGCGGTGCGCTTTCACCCTCCCCCGACCTCTGGCCCGAGGCGCGGACGATCAGCCGGGTTCTGTCAGGGACACTTGACGAAGCAATGTCTGCCAGATGAGGAGTCTTAGGTGCCCCAGGGAACTGTCCGATGGTTCGACGCCGACCGAGGGTTCGGTTTCATCGACCTCGGGAACGAGGCCGAAGACCTGTTCGTGCACGCGTCCGAGATCGTCGGCGACGACGGACCGAAACAGCTCCGCGAGGGGCAGGCCGTCGAGTTCGAGGTGGGCGAGGGTGAGCGTGGCCCCATGGCTCGCCGGGTCCGGGTCACGGGCGACCGCGCCGCCGACGCGCCCCTGGGCGTGCTCGGCACCGTCACCTGGTACGAGCCGGCCAAGGGATACGGCTTCGTCACGCCCGACGGCGGTCGCGCCGAGATCTTCGTGCACAGCTCGGCGATCGTCGGGGGCGGTGTGATCGCGGAGGGACAGCGGGTGGCGTTCCTCGTCGTCGACGGGGAGAAGGGGCCGCAGGCGGACCACCTCCTGCCGCTCGGGGCGCAGGCCGCGCAGGCCGCGCAGCCGGCGTCCGACGGCGGGGACGGCACGGTGTCCTGGTACGACGACACCAAGGGCTTCGGGTTCGTCGCTCCCGACTCGGGTGGCGAGGACATCTTCGTCCACGTCAGCGGGCTCGGCCGGGGTCTGACCGAGCTCTCCGAGGGTGCGCGCGTGACGTACGACGTCGTCGACGGCGACAAGGGTCCGAACGCTCGGAACGTGCAGCTCGTGCGCGGCTCCGGGAGTGGGCGCGCGGCCACGGACCGCGGCCGGCCGAGCCGTCCCGCGGCATCCGGCGGGCCGGTGCGCGGCGGGCAGGGCACGGTCGCGCGGTACGACGCGGACCGCGGTTTCGGCTTCATCACCCCCGACGCCGGGGGCGAGGACCTGTTCGTGCACGTGTCGGTCGTGCGGGGCGACGAGGTCCTGGAGGAGGGCGACCGGGTCCGGTTCAAGGTGCGCCAGAGCGACCGGGGACCGCAGGCCGACGGTGTCGAGCTGATGTGACCTGAGCGCAACCCCTTCCTCTCTCGCGGAGGGAGGGGTTGTTAGCCTCGTACGCATGGATCAGACCCCCGGACGACGCCGGGTCGACGGCGACACCCTGATGCCGTTCATCGCCGGGGCCGTCTCGGGTGTGATCGCGTACACGCTCGGCAGCGGCCTCTTCGTCGCGGCAGTCACCACGGTCGTGGTGGCCTGGATCACCTTCGGCGGCATCACGCTGCTCAACCGTTTCCGCAAGGACCGCTAGCCGAACGCGGCCGGCGCCTCCCGCGCGTCCTGGAGGCACGCCGCGACCGTGCGCACGAACAGGAAGAGCCAGGCGAGCAGGAGGAAGAACCCGAGGAACTCGACGGCGGTGAGGTTGAAGTAGCCCACCGGCCACATCAGGAGCACCACGAGCGCGAAGACGCTCACGAAGAGCGACGACGTGACGAGAAAGCTCCGCGGCAGGCGCGGCACCAGGTACGGCGTGGCGACGATCAGTCCCGCGAACAGCACCGTCATGACCGACGCGATGGCGGTGTGGAGCACCTTGGCGACCTCGACCGTCACCCAGCCCAGCCCGACGAGCAGGACCGCCACCCCGATCAGCCAGGTACGGAGCACCTCGAGCCGCCGCAGCTCCGGGGCCGTCGCCCAGGTGCGCAGGTCGCCGATCACGTAGTGGGTCAGCGTCGTCATCGCGAGGCCGGCGAAGATCAGCGTGATGTTGAACGCGTACGCCGAGAAGCCACCGCCGACGCCGAGGGCGCTGAAGTTGACCTGCCACCAGTGGGGGTCGTTGGCCGAGAGCATGCTCGCCAGGGCGCCGCTGACGAGGAACAGGGCGAGCAGGTTCGCGATCGCGATCGACGTCACCTCGACGGAGACCAGCGTGAGCAGGTAGGCGGCCACGGCCGCCGACAGCCCGACGAGGACGGCCGCCATCAGCGCGTCCAGACGCAGCTCACGGAACGCCAGGTCGAACACCGCGAAGGCGGAGGCGGTCAGCAGCACGACGATGCCGGCCGCCGTGACGGTCAGCACGACGGCGTCGAAGCCGCGGCGCCATCTGCCGACGCCCCTGCCGACGCCCCTGCCGAGACGCGGCGCGCGCGAGGACCGGACGTAGCCGGTGCAGAACGCCGCCGCCCCGGACACGCCGGAGGCGACCGCCGCGACCAGGCCGGCCGACACTCCCCCGAACAGCGGCACCGTGTCCCCCGCGAACACCACGATCCCCGCCACCAGGCTCACCGCCAGCGCGACCAGCGCGGAGAGCAGCGCGTGGTTCTCCGTCGCGACCGATCCGCGCGCGGGGCGCAGCCGCCGCTCACGTAACGCCATCCTCGTTCCCTCCCAAGATCCAGACCCTACGCAGATCAACTGGGCTGCGACCAAAAAGTTCCGGGAGCGCGACGGCGAGATCGGTCACCTACCGCTACGGCCTGACGGCGGCCTTCGGCAGCCTGCCGTACACGTCGTCGGTGACCGGCTCGAGCCACTCGTTCCTGAGGTCGTCGGCCGGGGTGATGAGGGCGACGTGGGAGAACCACGAGTCGGCCTTGGCGCCGTGCCAGTGCTTGGTGCCGGCCGGCACCCGGACCACCGTTCCCGGCTCCAGGCTCACGGGCTCCTCCCCCTCGGCCTGGTACCAGCCGCTGCCCGCCGTGCACAGCAGGATCTGGTCGCCACCGCCGGTGCCGTGATGGATGTGCCAGTTGTTGCGGCAGCCCGGCTCGAACGACACGTTGCTGACGGGAACTCTCCCCGCCGCGAGCGGGGCCAGGTAGCTCTGGCCGGTGAAGTACTGCGCGTAGGCGTCGTTCTTCTCCCCGAGCGGGAAGATCTGGTCGAACCCGTTGTCACTCACGTCGTCTCCGTCTGTCCGGTTGCGCACGGCTGCTGCAGGGCGCCCGACTCGAGTCAAGACGCATCCCGGCCCTCGTGCCAGTCCCTGTCAGTACCCGTCACTCGCCGTCAGGCGTAGGCGCTGTCGTCCACCGGTGACGGCGCCGGGCCGAGCGCCTCGAGCTCCGCCCACAGCTCCTCCGGGACGTGGGTCGCGACGAGCTCGTCGAGCTGTGCCCGCCGCCCCGGCGAGACGACCCCCACCACTGTCGAGTCGACCAGCGGCGACCGCAGCGAGTAGTGCAGCGCGACGGCGGGCAGGGCGACGCCATGGGCGTCGCAGACCTCCTGGAGGCGTCGCGTCCAGGCGAGCAGGTCGCTGCCCGCGGGCCGGTAGTTGTAGACCGCGCCCTCGTGCGGGCCCTTGGCGAGCAGGCCCGAGCCGAACGGCGCGGCGTTGAACACCGTCATCCCCCGCTCCTTGGCGTCCGCGAACACCGGCGCCGCCGACTGGTCGATGACCGTGAAGCGGTTGTGGATCAGCACGGCGTCGAACAGGCCGGTCCCGACGTACCTGGCCATCAGCGGCACCGGCGCGGCGGCGACGCCGATCGCGTCGACCTGCCCCGAGTCACGCAGCTCGAGGAGCCCCTCGACCGCGCCGCCCGGCGCGACCGCCTCCTCGAACGTCACCGAGTACGGGTCGTGCAGGTGCAGCAGCGGCAGCCGCTCGACGCCGAGGCGCGCCGTCGTCTCGTCGAACGACCGCAGCACGCGGTCGCGGTCGAACGCGCGCGTCTCGGGGTCGGGGTCGACCTTCGAGACGACGCGGGCGGCGGCGTCCGGCCCCAGGCGGGCGATCGCCAGGCCGAGCACGGCCTCCGACCTGCCGCCGGAGTAGTTGTTGGACGTGTCGAGGTAGGCATGGCCGCTGCCGAACAGGTCGAGCGCGACCTCGACCGCGGCGTGCTCGCCCGCGGAACCCGGCTCCGTGTCCCGGCCCAGGCCTGACGTGCCGAGCGTGACCGGACTGACGTTCATCGTGCTGGTCTTCTGCGTCATCGACCTCTCCCACGGTTGCTTTGCATCATTATGCAGCCTTGCATCGTAGATCGAGCATGCTTAGACTCCCCTGGCGCAGAGAAGCGCCCGATCACGCGACGGCTCGGCCACGAGAACCGTACGGGCATCCCCGACGACGTGGAGAAAACCATGGTCTCGATCTACGACGTCGCCCATCAGGCCGGAGTCTCGTCCACGACCGTCTCCAACTACCTCAACCGCCCGCACAAGGTCGCGCGCGACACGTCCGCCCGGATCGGCATGGTCATCGACCGGCTCGGGTACGTCCCGAGCCGCTCCGCCCGGCAGCTGCGGTGGGGCCGCTCCGGGATCGTGGGCATCTGCGTCGGCGACACGTCGCACCCGCACACCGCCGAGCTCGTGCGGGCAGCCGAGCGCGTCCTCGACGAGGCGGGCCTCGCGGTGGTCGTGGGGAGCTCGGGCGGGTCCGCGGACCAGCAGACGAAGCTCCTGGACCTCTTCGAGGAGCTGCGCCTCGACGGGGTCCTCGTGGCGCCGTCCGGCCCCGTGGACTCGCTCGCGCGGACGAGGCCCCGGGGAACTCCCCTGGTGCTCCTCGACCGCGACGACCCGGCCGGCAGCATCCCGGGCGTGGGCGTCGACCACACGGCGGGCGGCGGCGCGGTCGCCGCACACCTCCTCGCCCGCGGACGACGCCGCCTGTGGCTGGCCACCGGGCCGCGCGGCACCGGGCCGGCGCAGCAGCAGGAGGAGGGGTTCCTCAGCCGCGTGACGGCCGCCCGCGGGGCCCGGGCGACCGTGGTGCGCTCCCCCGCGCCCGGCGTGGAGAGCGGCCGGGACCTCGGCCGCCGGATCGCCGGCCTCCCGCCCGGCGAGCGCCCGGACGGGATCTTCGCCACGGACGACACGCACGCCCTCGGGCTGCAGCACGCGCTGCTCTCGGCGGGCATCGCGGTGCCCGCCGACACAGCGCTCGTCGGTTACGGCGACAGCCCGTTCGCCACGTGCGCCGCCGTGCCGCTCTCGTCGGTGCGGCACGGCGGCGAGGCGGTCGGGGCGGCCGCGGCGGAGCTCCTGCTGGCCGGACTGGGGGCCGCCGCGACGACCACCGCACCGGCCGGCTCCCCGGCCCGCCTGGCCCCCTCCCTCGTCGTCCGGGAGAGCTCCGCGGCCTGAGCGTGACCCCGGTCAGGCCCTGACCGACACCCTGGCCGGGGACGTCTTGAGGTGCGTGCGATAGATCACGAGTCCGACGAACATCAATCCGCCGACGAGATTTCCGAGAACGGTCGGCAGCTCGTTCCAGAGCAGGTAGTCACCGATGGTGAAATTGCCGCCGAGCATGAGCCCGATCGGGAAGAGGAACATATTGACGACGGAGTGCTCGAAACCCATGTAGAAGAACACCAGGATGGGCATCCACATCGCGATGACCTTGCCCGCGAGGCTGTCCGACATCATGGCGCCGACGACGCCGGTCGAGACCATCCAGTTGCAGAGAATTCCGCGCACGAAAAGGGTCAGCATTCCGGCCGCTCCGTGCTCCGCATAACCCACGGTCCGACCCTCACCGATCACGCCGATCGCCTGGCCGACCTCGCTCGGCGGGCTGGAGAAGCCGTAGGTGAACACGATGGCCATGAGCAGGGCGGTCGTCAGCGCCCCGGCGAAGTTGCCCAGGAAGACGAGTCCCCAGTTGCGGAGCACGGCCGCGCCCGTCACGCCGGGGCGCTTGTCCAGCCACGCGAGCGGGACGAGCGTGAACACGCCGGTCAGCAGGTCGTAGCCGAGCAGGTAGAGCATGCAGAAGCCGACCGGGAAGAGGATGGCGCCCACGAGCGGCTGACCGGTCTGCACGCTGACGGTCACGGCGAAGGCGGCGGCCAGGGCGAGGATCGCGCCCGCCATGTAGCTGCGGATAAGGGTGTCGCGGGTGGACATCAACGCCTTCGACTGGCCGGCGTCGACCATCCGGATCGCGAAGTCCTTGGGGGCTACGTAAGACATGAGGGGCTCCGTTTCCAGGTCCGGGTCACCACTGGTACTTCAGGAACTTGCCGTCGATGACGACGCGCACCCGGTCCCCGTCCGGGTCCTCCCGGCGGGAGATCTCGACGTTGCAGTTGATCGCGCTCATGATCCCGTCGCCGAACTCCTCGTGGATGGCCTCCTTGAGGGCCGGACCGTAGACGTCCAGGAGCTCGTAGAAGCGGTAGATCGTCGGGTCCGCCCGGAGGCTGTCGCCGTTGAGGCGGTACGGCTGCTCCTGGAGGGCGACAACGGTGTCCTCGTCGAGCGCGAGCAGCCGGCCGACGGCCTCGGCGACGTCGGCCGGGACGGGGTGCGAGCCCAGGAGCGCGGCGATGGTCCACAGCAGGGGGCGGTCGACCTGTTCGGCGACCTCCGCCCAGGTCGTTCCCGACCGGCGCAGGGATGTGCGGACGTCCTGCGTCGCTGCCTCACGCGTGCTGTTCCAGGTGGTCATCTGATCTCCGGTGGGACGGAGGCGGTCAGGTACCGCCCGTGTGGCTCCACCTCACCGAACGGCCACCGCACCCGCCCAGGCCGTTTGCGAACGACAATGCGCAGAACGCGAAGCGGCGGCGTGCTTTTACGAGCGCGAAACGTCCGGGCAACGAATGCGGGATCGCCCGGCGCGTACCGTCCCCGAGGAGCGGAGGGGAACGGAGGAACCGATGGCCGGACTGACGCAATACCCGACGAGACCCGCCGCCGAGCAGGCGGCGGATTTGCTGCTGCTCGCCGATGTGGTCAGTGAGGCTCCTGTTCCGTTATGGGTCATCGGGCCCGAAGGATCCGTGGAGGTCGCGAACAGGGCGGCGGTCTCTTTCCTCGGTTACCGGAATGATCTCGATCTCGTCGGCGGACCCAGTCACGAGCTGCTCCACCGCAACCGGCTCGACGGGACCTCTTATCCACCCGACGAGTGTCCGATCATCTGCGCGCAGGGGCTGGAGCACCGCGGCCAGGAATGGTTCGTGACACGTGCGGGAGACCCACGTCCGGTGCACTGGTCGACAAGAAGGCTGGGTGGCACGGGCGCGACGGTCCTGAGCTTCATGCCCACCGCCTCCGACGCCGTGCGGCACGGCGCCGAGGCGCGGCTGCGCGACTCGGCGCCGACCCCCGCTCCCTTCCGCTCGCGGGCGGCGCTCCGCGACGGCCTGTACGCGATCATCCACGAACGGTTCGCGGACCCCATGTTCACCGTGGCCGACCTGGCCGCCGAGGCGCACGTCTCGGTGCGCTCGCTGCAGGCGCTGTTCGCGGACGTCGGGCGATCGCCCGCGTCCGAGGTGCGGCGGGTCCGGCTCGAGTTCGCGCACAGCATGCTGGAACGGGGGCACGGCGTGCAGACGGCGTGCCAGCGCTCCGGATTCCTCGACCCGGGGTCCTTCGGGCGGGCCTTCCGCCGGCGCTTCGGCTACCCCCCGAGCCAGGTGCGTCCGCCGGCGGCGGGCAGCTAGGGCCCGTCCGGCGAACGACCTGGTCCCGGGGGCGGCCGCCCGGCCCGCCTACTCGGCGACGAACGTCACGGCGGGCGCGTCCTCCTTGCCGTCGGCCGACGTCGGACCCAGCACCACGCGGCCGGCGGGCACCTGCTTGGCGAAGACCACGAGCGGCACGTCCTGGCGCGCCGGCGGGAGGTCCCACGCCGACAGGTCGCCGGAGAAGTCCTCCTCGAACAGGAGGCCGCCGTCCGGCGTGCGGACGGTCAGGTCGTCGTACTCGCCGACGTCCGCGTTCCCCAGGTAGGTCCCGACCCGGCCCTGCCCGAAGGTCTCCTCGACGCGCTCGTCGACGAGGACGTCGTCGACGAACGTGCGGATGTGGTCGCCGACCGCCTCGACGCGCAGGCGGTACGTGTTCCCGGGCGCGGGCGTCAGCGGCACCACCGTGCCGAGCAGCGTGGTCCGGCCGTCGACGACCTTGCTCATCCGGAGCTGGCCGAGCCCGCCCTCGCTGCCCAGGGGCCCGCCGATCGTCCACACGTACCCGTTGCGCTCGTCGCGGGCCCGGAACATCAGGCTCGCCCCGACCTGGATCTGCCGCACCGTGGCCTCGACGACCTGGTCGCCCCAGCCGGCCCCGGCGGTGGTGAGCGTGGCGCCGCCGCCCGAAGCGCGCACGTGCCCGTCCTGGAGGTCGAACGGCCGGGCGTACTGCCGGGTGCCGACCTCCATCGACGTCCGGGTCCAGCCCTCCTCCCGCAGCCAGGACGGCCACCACCTCCCCTCCCCGCGCGCGTCGAGGGCGGTGTAGACGGTCGCCGGGCGGGCCAGGTCGAACTGCACGCCGCCGTTCGGGCCGGTGGCGCCCGCGTCGGGCCGGGCACCCTGGATCTGCACCGCGCCGTCGAGCGGGTCCGGCAGGTCCGCGACCGTGTCGCCGCTGTCGACGTACAGGGGGTTGCCCTCGGCGGCGGTAAGCAGCGCGCCCTGCTTCTCGGGCGCGACGGCCGAGACCAGGTCCGACTCCACCTGCGGCACCCCGCCGTCGATCCCGAGGGTCCGCTCCCCCAGGTGCTTCGCACCGGTCTCGGCCACGCCCGTGAGCGCCCGGTACCCGTACGACGCCGCCGGACGCCCCACGCGCTCCAGCACGTAGGAGCGACCGTCGTCGACGGTCAGGCGCACGGTCCGCCCGTCCGTCGGCCCGACGACGGTCCGCCCGCCGGAGACGACGCGCACGCGCTCGCCCGGCCAGGGGTTCGCGACCGTCAGGGTCTCCGCCGAGCCGGCCTCGATCCCGACGTAGAGGGGTGCGCCGTCGCGGACCTCGGTGCTGACCAGGTGCCCGCCGGGCAGGTGGACGCTCCCCGCCACGTCCCAGTCCGCCGGGAGCGCCGCGGCGACCCGCACCGTGCCGTCGTACGACTGGACCAGGGCGTCCTGCAGCGCCCCGGCGACCACGGCGTTCCAGGAGCTGAAGAGGTGGCGCCGGGCGGCCGGGTCGTCGTTCTTGCCGTGCACGGTGAAGCCGTTCGGGAACTTCTGCAGGTCGGAGGTGCCCTGGACGAGCAGGTCCTTCATCTCCTCACCGCGGTGCAGGCGGGCCGCCCAGATCGGGTCCTCGCCCCACTCCCGGGTGAGCGGGAACACGCGCTGGTCGAACGTGTCCTGCATCAGGTCGGAGCCCGCGTCGAGCCGGCCCCACGGGTACAGGGCCTCCATGTCGGTGTTCTGCGTGTTCTTCGCCGGCTCGTCGGTCGCGGACCACGCCACGACCTCCGCGCCGCGGCGCGTCGTCGTCGGGAGCTCGGGCAGCTTCGGCACGGCCGCGTCGAGCCGGTCGGCGAGGCCGGCGTCGCCGCGCTCGCGCGCCAGGTCCGCGATCACCGGGAACATCGCGTGCATCCCGGCGACGTCGGGCGTCGGGTCCGTGGTGTCCCACTGCGTCTCGAGCGAGTTCACGTGGTTCAGGTGCAGCCTCCCGTCGTCGCCCTCCTGAAGGACCGAGAGGTAGAACCGCGCAACGTCGCGCATCAGCGGGTAGCCGCGGTCGAGGACGGCGTCGTCGCCGGTGTACCGGTAGGTCTGCCAGACGTCGTGGGAGACCTCGAGGCCGCCGGTCAGGACGCGGCTGTTCCAGGCCGGCTCGGTGCCGCCGTCGCAGCCCTCCGCCGTCGTGCCGTCGTAGTCGAGGAGCTCCGGCACGCACGCGCCCTCGGCGTCGGGCCACAGCTCCCGCGTGGCCGCCCGCAGCTGGTCGAGGTGCTCGGTGTACAGCCGCAGGTAGGGCGCGTTGAAGGACGCCGTGCCGGCGCCGTAGTTCGCGTACACCTGCTGGCGCAGGTTGAAGTGGAACCACGTCGACGGGGACAGCGCCGCGTCCGGCCACGGGTAGAGCATGCCCACCGCGCCGGCCTGGCCGGTCGGCAGATCGTTCCGCTGCGTCGAGGCGGTCGTGTAGAGCTGCTGGGCGCGCAGCGCCTCCAGGTACTCGCCGGTGCCGTCCGGCGAGTCGATCCGCAGGGGCGCGACCTGGTCGTCCCAGAACCGGTGCCACCACCGCAGGTGCTCGCGGTCGAGGGCCGCCGGACCGGCGACCGCCTCCCGGCTCGCCTCGGCGAGGTCGCCCCCGGTGTACGACGGCGCCCCCACCACGATCGTGAACGTCCCGTCGTGGCGCGGCGTGAACGTCAGCCGGACGGTGTGCGCGTCCACGACCTCGGCACGGACCCCGCGCGCGTGCGCGGTCACCGCCGCGACCGCGCCCGTCGTGCCGTTCCGGGCGTCGAACGTCTCGGCGAGGGCGGCGACGCCGCCACCCGCGTACGTCTCCGGCTCGCGGTCCACCGGGAGCCGGAGCTCCGCGGTCTGCTCCGTGTCCCTGGGCGCGCCGGTGACCTCGACGACGAGCTGGTCGGCGTCGGCGCGCACGTAGGTCCTCGCGGACATGCCGCCGCCCGACTGCCGCAGCTGGGCGTCGTACAGGTCGACGCGGCCGGAGTAGTCGGCCGCCGTCGCCAGGGGCATGAGGCCCGGCAGCACGAGCCGCCCGGCGCCGGGGAGGTCGGGGAACGTGTCGTTGCGCTGGAGCTGGGCGGTCAGGCCGTCCCGGTTGAACACCGCCGCACCCAGCCGGCCGTTGCCGAGCGGCATGCTCTGCTCCGCCCGCCCGGCCGGGGACTCCAGGACCAGGTCCGACCTGGACACAAGCCCCTCCGTCTCGACGCCGAGCGAGCCGCCCCGCCACGCGACGGCCGGGCGGGCGGTGCTGTGGGTGCTGCGCGGGTCGGCGTGGGCCGGGAGCCCCGCCGCGATCAGGGCGGCCACCGCGACGGCGGCCACCGCGGTCCACTGCTTCGGCATCGACTTCGGTATCTTCGGCATCGTCTTCGGCATGCGGGAAACCTCGTTGTCCGGCCGGCTCGACTGGTTGTCAGCCGTCAGGCCAGCGCAGCCGCGCGAACGCCGTCAACCGTTCGCCGGGTTGTATCGGTGGAACGGCGAGGTTGTATCGGTGCAACGCCCCGACGCTAGGGAGCGACCTCCCGCTGGAGCCGCGCGGTCGCGGTCGTCATGTGCACCGCCATCGCGGACGCGGCACCGTCCTCGTCGCCCCGCGCGACCGCGGCCAGGATCTGCTCGTGCTCGCCGAGCGCCACCCGGGCGGCGTCCTCGTCCCCCACCGCGCGGTCCGCGTACACCTGGAGCAGCGAGCGGACCACGTGCAGCTGGTCCAGCAGCACCGGGTTGCCGGCCGCGTCGGCGAGGACGTGGTGGAAGTCCTGGTCCGCGCGGGCGAACGCGCCGAGGTCGGTCACGGAGTCACGCATCCGGTCGAGGTGCTTCGCCAGGCGCTCGCGCTGGGCGGCGTCCACGCGGTTCGCGGCCAGGCGCGCGACGTAGATCTCCAGCCCGGCGCGCAGCTCCAGCAGCGACGTCGTGCTGCGCTCGCCGATGAGCAGCCCCCACCGCAGCGTCTGCGGGAGCAGCTCGCTCGCGGCGCCGCGGAGATAGGTACCCGAACCCGGTCGCACGTCGACCACCCCGAGGATCTCCAGGGCCGCGAGCGCCTCGCGCACCGCCGACCGCCCGACCTCGAGCGAGGCGGCGAGCTGGCGTTCCGGGGGCAGCCGCGTGCCGGGCGGGATCGTGCCGTCGGTGAAGAGGTCGAGGAGCCGGCGGGCGACCTGGGAGGCGGGCGTGCCGGCGGGCAGCGCACCCAGGGACGCGGCGATCTCGTGCGGGCGGGCGTCGGGGTACGCGGGCATGGGGCCAATCTAGCGGCACCGGTCGGATCAGGGGGTTGCAATTGGTCAACCGGTTGGCCACACTGGCACCGCAACCGCCCCTACCGGAGAGGCCCCTCGATGACGAGACTGTGGAACGAGCCGGCCGACTTCGCCGACGAGATGCTCGACGGGTTCGTCGCGGCGCACCCGCGGCACGTCCGCCGGGTCGACGGCGGCGTCGTGCGCCGCGCCCCGGCTCCCGAGGGCCAGGTGGCCGTGGTGGTCGGGGGCGGGTCCGGCCACTACCCCGCGTTCGGCGGGCTGGTCGGCACGGGGCTCGCGCACGGGGCCGCGGTCGGCAACCTGTTCGCGTCGCCGTCCGCCCAGCAGGTGCACGCGGTGGCGAGCGCCGCCCAGCGCGGGGGCGGCGTGCTGCTCACCTACGGCAACTACGCAGGGGACGTTCTCAACTTCAACGCCGCCCAGGTGCGGCTGCGCGCGGCGGGGATCGCGTGCGAGACGGTCGTCGTCACGGACGACGTCGCGAGCGCGCCCGCGGGCGAGCGGCACCGCCGGCGCGGCGTCGCGGGCGACCTGGTGGTGTTCCGGATCGCGGCGGGCGCCGCCGAGGCCGGGCGCGACCTCGCCGGGGTGGCCGCGCTCGCCCGGCGGGCGAACGACCTGACCCGCTCGTTCGGCGTCGCCTTCTCGGGCTGCCGGCTCCCCGGGGCGCCGGAGCCGCTGTTCACCGTGCCCGACGGCCGGATGGCGGTCGGGCTCGGCATCCACGGCGAGCCGGGCATCGACGAGCGCGCGACGCCGTCGGCCGACGACCTCGCCCACCAGCTCGTGGAGCGGCTGCTCGCGGAGAAGCCGGCGGACGCCGGCGGACGGGTCGTCCCGGTGCTCAACGGCCTCGGGTCGGTCAAGTACGAGGAGATGTTCGTCGTCTACCGCACCGTCGCCCAGCTCCTTGCGGAGTCCGGGCACGAGATCCTCGACCCGCACGTGGGCGAGTTCTGCACGAGCTTCGACATGGCGGGCCTCTCGCTGACGCTCTTCTGGCCGGACGCCGACCTGGAGCCCCTGTGGGGCACGCCCGTCGACGCGCCGGGGTATCGGCGGGGCGCGCCCGCGCCGTCGGCCGCGGCGCCGCACCAGGATCCGGACGAGGCCCGGGACACCACGGCAGGCACCGTGCCGGCAACCAGCCCGGCGACCACAGTGCCCGCCTCGGACGCCCCGTCCCGCCGCATCGCCGCCGTCGTCGTCGACGCGCTCCGGGCCGTCGTCACGACGATCGACGAGCACGCCGCCGAGCTGGGCCGCCTCGACGCGGTGGCCGGGGACGGCGACCACGGCATCGGCATGCAGCGCGGCGCCCACGCCGCGGCGGACGCCGCAGCCGCCGCTCTCGCGGCCGGGGCCGGCAGCCGGACCGTCCTCGCCGGCGCGGCCGACGCGTGGTCGAACCGGGCGGGCGGCACCTCGGGCGCCCTGTGGGGCCTCATCCTCCACGCGCTCGCGGCCCGCCTGGGCGACACGGGCCGTCCGGAGCCGCAGGGGGTCGCGGCAGGGGCCGCGGCCGCCCTCGAGGACGTCATGACCTACGGCAGGGCGCGGCCCGGGGACAAGACCCTGGTCGACGCCCTGGCCGCCTTCAGCTCCGAGCTGTCGCGCGGGGTCGGCGCGGGTGACGCGCTGGTCCCGGTCTGGCGGTCAGCGGCGGAGGCGACGGTCGCCGCCGCGGCCGCCACCGCGGACCTCGTGCCGCGCGCCGGACGTGCGCGGACGCACGCCGAGCGGGCGCTCGGGACGCCCGACCCCGGGGCCCGGTCGCTGGCCCTCGTCGTCACGGCGGTGGGGGCCACCCTCGCCGCCGCCACCGGAAGGAGCTGACATGGACAGGCTGCGCATCGTCGTGGGGAGCGACGACGCCGGGTTCGAGTACAAGGAGGTGCTGAAGGCGGACCTCGAGGGCCACGCCGGGGTGGCGTCGGTCGTGGACGTGGGCGTGGACGCCGGGGGCGGCACACTCTACGGCCGGATCGCCGTGGCCGCCGCGGAGCGGGTCGCGGCGGGCGACGCCGACCGCGCGCTGCTGGTGTGCGGCACCGGCCTCGGCGTGGCGATCGCCGCGAACAAGGTCACCGGCATCCGCGCGGTCACCGCGCACGACAGCTTCTCCGTCGAGCGCGGCGTGCTGTCCAACGACGCCCAGGTGCTCACGCTGGGCCAGCGCGTCATCGGCATCGAGCTCGCGCGCCGGCTGGTCCGCGAGTGGCTCACCTACCGGTTCGACCCGACCTCGCCGTCGGCCGCCAAGGTCGCCGTGATCGGCGAGTACGAGGCGACGGGCTCCTGCTGATGACGGTCACCATCGGCGTGAGCCTGAAGATGTACTTCGGCCTCGCCCGCGCCGCGGCCTGGTGCGCCGACGTCGCGCGGCTCGCGGCCCTGCACCCCGGTGTCACCGACGGCGCCGTCGAGCTGTTCGTCGCGCCCACGTACCTGCAGGTCCCCGCCGCCGTCGCCACGTTCGCCGGCACGCGGGTCCGGGTCGCCGTCCAGGACGTGGCCGCCGACGACGCCGGGCCGTTCACCGGGGAGGTCGGCGCCGCCGAGGCCGCCGAGGCCGGCGTCGGGCTGGCGGAGGTCGGCCACGCCGAACGGCGCCGGCTGTTCCACGAGACCGACGACGTCGTGGCCCGCAAGGCGGCCGCCGCGCTGCGGCACGGGCTCACCCCGGTCGTGTGCGTCGGCGAGGAGGACCGGACGACGCCGCAGCAGGCGGCGCGGGAGACGCTCGACCAGCTCGGCCGCTCCACGCGAGGCGTGCCGGACGGCGGCCTCGTGGTCGCCTACGAGCCGGTCTGGGCCATCGGCGCGCCCTTACCCGCGCCCGCCGGGCACATCCGGGCCGTGGCGGGCGCGCTCGGCGACGGCCTGCGCTCGGACCCGGCGCGGCAGGGGTCGCGCGTCCTGTACGGCGGGTCGGCCGGGCCGGGCCTGCTCACGGCGCTGGGGACGGCGGTCGACGGCCTCTTCCTGGGCCGGTTCGCGCACGACGTCGGGGCGCTGGAGACCGTCCTCGACGAGGCCCGCTCGCTCGCCGGGGCGCGCGCGTGATCGGCCTCGGGAGCTACGCCTTCTTCTGGCAGCAGTCGGACCGCGTCCCGGAGCCGCTGACCCTGCGCGACACGTTCGCCGCCACGCGCGAGCTCGGCGTCGGCCTCTACCAGATCTGCGACCACGCGCCGCTGGAGTCGATGTCCGACGCCGAGCTGCGCGACGCCGCGGCCGCCGCCCGCGACCTCGGCCTGACGATCGAGCTCGGCACCAAGGGTGTCGAGCCCGGCCGGCTCGCCCGGTTCCTCGACCTGGCCCGGGTCTTCGACGCCCGGCTGGTGCGCGGCATGGTCGTGGGCGCCCACGGCCGGCGGCCGTCGCTCGCCCGCGCGGAGGTGCAGCTGCGGGCCGCGCTGCCCGCCTACGAGGCCGCCGGCGTCACGCTCGCCCTGGAGACGTACGAGCAGGTCGCCACGGCCGACCTCGTCGGTCTCGTCGAGCGGGTCGGCAGCCCGCGGCTGGGCATCTGCCTGGACCCGGCGAACGTCGTCGCCCGCCTGGAGCAGCCGCGCGAGTGCGTGGAGCGCACCGCGCCGCACGTGCGGAACGTGCACGTCAAGGACTTCGCCTTCGACCGGCAGGACGGCTGGGTGGGCTTCACCTACTCCGGCGCGCCGATGGGCGAGGGCCTGCACGACTACGCGCACCTGCTGCGGACCGTCCGGCCGCGCGAGCGCGACATCAACGAGGTCGTCGAGCACTGGCTGCCGTGGCGGGGCGACGCGGCCACGACCATCCGTACCGAGCGGGACTGGACCCGCACCACCCTGGAGCACCTGAGGAGCACACCATGAGCGAGAGCTACCGGATCGCCGTCGTCGGAGCCGGCGGGAAGATGGGCATGCGCGTCTCGAACAATCTGGTCCAGACGGACCACGAGGTCGCGTACGTCGAGACCTCCCCGGCCGGCCGGCAGCGCACGACGGAGGCCGGCCGCGAGCTGACCGACGCCGCCACGGCCGTGGCCGACGCCGACATCGTGGTCCTGGCCGTGCCGGACCTCGCCCTGCCGGCCGTGACCGCCGAGCTGGTGCCGCAGCTGCGGCCCGGGGCGATCGTCCTGACGCTCGACCCCGCGGCCGCCTACGCCGGCCTGCTGACCACCCGCGAGGACGTGGTCCAGGCCGTCGCGCACCCCTGCCACCCGTCCGTGTTCCTCGAGCGCACCACGAAGGAGCAGTGGGCCGACACGTTCGGCGGGATCGCGGCGCCGCAGGACGCGATCGCCGCGGTCGAGTCCGACGACCCCGCCGCGCGGGACGTCGTCGAGGCGACCGTCCGGGCGATCTACGCGCCCGTGATCGACGTGCACTGGGTCACCGTCAAGCAGCTCGCGCAGCTCGAGCCCACCCTGGTCGAGACGATCGCGTGCATGATCGGCGCGCTGCTCAACGAGGCGCTCGACGAGGCCGTGCACACGATGGGCGTGCCCGAGGCCGCCGCGCGCAGCATCCTGTACGGCCACACCCAGGTCGCGCTCGCCAACGGGCTGCGCGGCGACAACCCGTTCAGCGACGCCTGCCTGATCGCCATGGACTACGGCCGCGAGTCGATCGTCAAGGAGGACTGGAAGAAGATCTTCCGCGACGACGAGCTCGACAAGAACCTCGCCCGCATGCTGCACCTCGACACGATCGAGCGCTGAGCGCCTCGGGTGAACGCCCAGGACGACGTGGCGACCCATGAACCGCCCGGCTGGTGGACGCCGGCCGAGCCCTGGAGCCGGGGGCGCTGGTCCGTCGAGCGGCGGGGCGACGAGATCGCCGACGTCCGGTACGACGGCGTGCTCGTGCTGCGGAGCGTGCGGCTCGTGGTGCGCGACGACGCCTGGCGCACCGCCGACCTCGTCGTCGGCCAGGTGCGGGACGACGCGGACGGGCTCTCGGTCGACGTGCGCACCGCGGCCGGGGGCGTCGACGTCCGGGGCACGATCCGCGTCGCCGCCGCCGGTCCGCGCCTGACGGTCGCGTGGGCCGGCGCGCCGGCCGGGGACCTGCTGACCAACCGGACCGGGCTGGTCGTGCTGCACCCGCCGCACGTGGCCGGGGCCGCGCTGGAGGTAAGCCACCCCGACGCCTCGGTCACGCGCACACGCTTCCCGCGGGCGATCAGCCCGCACCAGCCCGCCCGCGACATCGCGGCGCTGGCCTGGCACGACGGCGGCCTCGACCTCCGGCTCGACCTGCGCGGCGACGTGTTCGAGATGGAGGACCAGCGCAACTGGACCGACGCGTCGTTCAAGACCTACAGCCGGCCCCTGACGCTGCCGTTCCCGTACCTGCTGCGGGCCGGGGCGCCGTTGCGGCAGGCGGTGGAGGTCACGGCGTCGGGCCGGGCGGTCCGGGCGCGGGACCAGGACGACGGCCCCGCCGTGGTGCGGCTCCGGGCGGCGGGGATCTTCCCCTCCGTCATCACCTCGGCCTCGACGGCCGGCGGCCCCGCGCCGGCCGTCCCGCCCCCGGGTGACGCCCTCCTCGTCGAGCTCGACCTCGCCACGACGACCTGGCCCGCCGTGCTGGCGCGCGCGGCGGACCCGGGTCTGCCGCTCGACGTGCGCCTGATCCTGCCTGACGACCTGCCCGACCATCACCTGCCCGCCGCCGATGCCGTCGCCGTCACCTCCACGGCCGCACTCGCTCAGGCGGTCGCCGCTCTACGCGCCCTACCCGTCGCACGCATCGCCGCCTTCTCCCCCACGACCCACGTCGCGGGGGCCGCCGAGGTCTCCGCCCTGCGCGCGGCCCTCGCGCGCACCGGGACGAGCGCCAAGGTGCTCGGCGGGGTGCGTGCGCACTTCACCGAGCTGAACCGCTGCCACGACCTGGTCCCCGCCGACGTCGACGGCCTCACCTTCAGCACCACGCCCCTGTTCCACTCCGGCGACACGGAGCAGCTCGTCGAGTCGGTCGCGATGCAGCGGCTCGTCGCCGCGCAGGCCGTCGACCTCGCGGCCGGCCGCCGCCCCGTGCACGTCGGACCGGTCACGCTCCGGCCCCGGTTCAACGACGTCGCCGAGCCGCACCAGGACCGCCGGGCCGACCCGGCGCACGACGCCGACCCCCGCCAGTCCCGCGCGGAACTCGCCGCCTGGGTCGTGGCCGGCGCCGCCGCCCTTGCCGTGCCCGGGGTCGCGAGCATCGCCTGGTTCGAGGACCAGGGCCCACGCGGCCTGGTCGGCCCGGCGGGCGTCCCGCGCCCCGTGGCCGAACCGGTGCGCGTGCTGGCGGGGCTCGCGGGCCGGGAGCTCCTGTCGGGGGCCAGCCCGGACGGGCGCGTCTGGGCGCTCGGCGCCCGCGACGGCGCCGGCACGCTGGTGCTCGCGGCGAACCTCGACCGGCGGGCGCGGACCGTCACGGTCGTGGTCGATACCGGGCACGACGAACCCGAAGACGGCGACGCGGCGACCGCGCGCAGGGTGGGGCTCCGGCTGGCACCTCAGACATGGACGAGCGTCTGGGCCTGAGTCGGGCCTGGACGCGGGTCCCGGCCTCGGTCGGGACCCGCAGGCCCGCACCAGCACCTGTGCCGCTCACGCAGCCGGATCGAGCACCGGCTCGCCCCACACCGCCACGCCCCACGCCCCCAGGACGACTCGTTCGCCGTCGTCGAGGAACGACCCCGCGAGCACGTCGTCCACCCCGCGTGCGGTCACCACCTCGCAAGCCACGGCCGACCAGTTGTGCAGCACCCACACCCGGCCGCGAGCGCCGACGAGCGAGTGCAGGGTCACCGCCTCCGGACGTTCGACGACAGGCCAGGCGGGTACGGCGGGGCCGGCGGCGTCCGCCATGACCCGGGCGAGCAGCCGCCGGTCCAGCATGGTGCCGACCACGGTGATCTCGCCCTGCCCGACGGCGCGCCGGGTCGCCGCGGCCCAGCGGCCGAGGTGGGGGTGGTCGTACCTGGCGAGGGTGGTGGCGCCGTCGGGTTCGAGGCAGTCGGCCCAGCCGTGGGCGGTGCCGGCGAGGTCGCCGAGCCGTACCTCGACGGGGTCGGCGAGGGCGGCGGTCTCCCGGTAGGTGACCCCGGCCGCGTCGCCGAGGAGGGCGGGGGCGCGGGTCGGCCGCATCCGGCCCTCGTGGTCGCCGTAGCCGGTCCGCGGTCCGAGCACGAGCCGCCCGCCCAGGCGGGCGTACTCGGCGAGTATTGCGAGGGTGGCGTCGGGAGCGGCGATCAGCCCGGCGACGACGAGGGTCGGGTACCGCCGGACGAGCTCCCCGGCGGGCGGCAGCCGCCGGGCGTTCAGGTAGCCGACCTGCAACCCCGCGTCGACGGCGCCCCGGCCGAACGCGCCCACGATCTTCTGGTACGACGCGCGGTCGGGGGCGCCTTCGGTGCCGAACGGCGGGTCGAACGCCGTCAGCCACTCGCTGTCGTGGTCGTGGACCACGCCGACCTGCTCGTCGGGGCGGGCGTCGGCGAGCCAGGGCGCTGCCGCCGCGAGCTGCCGGCCGGTCGCCGCGACCTGGTCGTAGACCCGTCCGGGTTCCAGGTCGTGGCCGAGGATGCCGCCCCAGTGCGCCTCGGCGCCCGAGTGCAGAGTGTGCCAGTGCCAGTACGAGACCAGCCGGGCGCCCCGCGCGGCCAGGAGCCAGGCCGCCTGGCCGAGCTGGCCGTCGTACGGCGGGCGGGTCAGGCGGGCGGGCCCGATCGACCCGGCGCCGGTCTCGGTGACGAGGAACGGCGCCTCCTTGGTGGCGCGCACCCGGTCCGCCATGAGCACGACCTGCGGCACGTCGTCGGCGTACCAGTGCCCGCCCGCGCCGTCCGTCGCCAGGGCGAGGGCGTCCTGCGCGAGGTAGTAGGCGTTGCCGCTCGCCACGTCGAGGGCCGCGCCGACGGCGACGTCGTCCATGGCGGGCCGCTGGTAGGCGATGCAGGTGGTGAGGAAGGTGTCGTCGGCCACCAGCTCGCGCACGATCCCGGCCTGCCACGCGATGAACTCGGTGGTCTGCTCGGCCTGGAAGCGCCGCCAGGCGAGCTCGTACGCGGGCGTGGTGTTCCCTGCCGGCTCCCACAGCTCGTCCCAGTCGGCGATCCGGTGCGACCAGTAGGCCAGGCCCCACTCGTGGTTCAGGGTCTCCGGGTCGCCGTACCGGTCGGCGACCCAGCGGCGGAAGCGTGCGACGACACCCTCGTTGTGGATCAGGTGCAGCCCCGGCTCGTTGTCGAGCTGGATGCCGACCACGGCCGGGTGCCGGCCGTGCCGCCCGACCACGGCGCGGATCACGCGCTCGGCATACGCCCGGAAGGTGTCGGCGGTGAAGTCGGCCTCCTGCCGCGCGCCCCACGGCACGCGCGACCCGTCGCGCCGCCGGACGGCGAGCTCGGGGTGCTTTCGGCTCAGCCAGGGCGGCACCGCGTAGGTGGGCGTGCCGAGGATCGCGTCGATCCCGTGCGCGGCCGCGCCGTCGAGCACCGGGGTGAGCCACTCCAGGTCGAACCGGCCGTCCGCCGGCTCCCAGGTGGACCACACGGACTCGCCGACCCGGATACAGCCGATACCCGCCTCGGCCATGAGCCGCAGGTCGGTCTCCAGGCGCCCCGGGTCGGGCAGGTACTCGTTGTAGTAGGCCGTGCCCAGCCGCACGGTCATCCCACCGGCTCCACGCGCGTGACCAGCAGGGCGACGGCCTCGCCCCGCGGCAGCGGCACCGGGTCGGAGGCCCGGTCCCGCGCCTCGTTGCGGCCCACGTCCGTCAGGGAGAAGCGGCCGGGCACGCGCTCGACGGTCATGTGCCACGTGTCGACCACGTCGACCACGAACTCGTCGCCCGGCTCGGGCCGCTCGCCGGGGAAGCCCACGGGGAGGCGGAACTCCCACTGCTCGGGCGCGGACCGGCCGAGGTACTGCACGTACTGCCGGCGCGGCGCCCCGGCCACGTGCGCCGGGTCGTCCCACTTGTCGATCGGGTCGAGGCCGGGCACGTCCAGCCCGTCCAGCACCTCGCGCAGGAACGCCAGCCGCGCGGGCGCCGCGCCGCGCAGGCGCCCGCCCTCGACCATGTGCAGGCTGCCGCTCGGTGTCACGAAGCTCTCGCCGTGCGACGCGTAGCACCCGGCGACGGTGGTGTTCCAGAACTGGTGCACGAGCTGCCGCGCGTCGAGGTCGCCCCACCGCAGCGGGATGTCGCCCTCGTACTTGATCTCGTCGAGCACCACCGGCTTGCCCCACACGTCCCGGTAGAGGTTCGCCCGGCCGGGCTCGGTCGTCGCCGACCCGTTCTGGAGCGACGCGTGCGTGACCCACGGCTGGTTGTTGTCGTACAGCTCGACCCAGTTGTGGATCGAGCGCAGGTGCTGGTGCGGGTCCAGCTCGGCGAGCAGCGCACCGGCCCGGTCCCAGCGCTCCGCGGGGCGCTCGAGCTGGTCGAACTCGTTGCACAGCGACCACCACACGTTCGGGTGGGCCGCGAGCCGCGCCACGAGGTAGCGCAGGTAGACGGCGTCCTCCTGTTCGGACAGCCCGTCGAGCCCGAAGAACCCGCGGTCGTACGCGTTCAGGAGCAGCACGTCCGCCTGGATCCCGTGCTCCCCCAGGGTGGCCACGGCGGCGTCGAGCCTGCGGAAGAAGGCCGGCACCGGGCGCGAGACGTCCCACCGGCCCTCGGCCCGCTCGAAGGGCAGGAGCTCGGGGACGTGCTCCACGTAGCCGCCGGCCTGCGGGAAGACCATGAAACGCAGCTTGTTGAACCCCGCCTCGGCGATCGCGGCGACCGTGTCGCCGAAGAGCGGCTCGTCCTGGTGCAGCCAGTTGTAGGCGGTGGTCCCGACGGGCCGGAACGGGGTGCCGTCCGCGTGGGCGAAGTGGAACCGGTGCGCCACCCGCACCGGGCCCGGACCCCGGGCGCCGCGGACGTCGAAGGCGCCGGCCGTGCGGTCGAGCGCGGTCCGCGCGTCCGCGACCTCCCACGTCCAGCGCCCCTCGCGCTCGGCGCAGAACCGCGCCCGGTAGTCGTGGCCGCCGTCCCAGAAACCCGCGACCACCACCGGCTCGCCGCCGTCGTCGCAGGTCAGGCGCACGGTGAACGGCGGTTGCCCGCCCACCGGCAGGGCGTCGTCGCCCCGGAAGGACAGCTCGACCGTGTCGTACATCGTCGTGCGGCTCGTCGTGCGGGTCATGGCCCTCCTCGTCGCTCCATTGAAAGGTATCAACGCGATGCGTACTATATCCAACAGCGAATGATCATTCACCATGCATGACTGGCGCCTCGCTGGCGAAGGACAACGACGTTTCACCAACAAGCGGAGGCACGACATGAGAGCAGCACGACCCCTGACCACCACCGTCGCGGCGCTCGCGACCCTGGGGCTGGTCACGGCATGCGGGAGCACGACGGGCGGCGGCGACGGCGCCGTCGAGCTGACCCTCTGGGTACGCGGGGCCTCGCTCCCCGACGACGTCGAGACGCTGCTCGACGAGGAGTTCCCGGACTACGACATCACGGTGCAGGACATCCCCGACGTGGAGGACAAGCTCCGCGCGGCGCTGCGCTCGCGCAGCGGCCTGCCGGACGTCGTCGTCATGGGCGGGAGCCTGCCGTCCTTCTTCGAGGTCGCGGACCAGTTCGTGGACCTGTCCGACGAGGCGGCCGCGGGCGACGCCGTCGACTGGGCCCTGGAGCTCGGCCGCGACCCCGAGGGCCGGCAGGTGGCGCTGCCCACCGACATCGGCCCGTGGGGCTTCTTCTACCGGGCCGACGCCCTCGAGGAGCTCGGCTACCCGGCCGAGCCCGACGAGGTGGCCGCCGAGGTCGGCACCTGGGACGCGTACCGCGAGCTGGCCCAGAAGGCCGCCGACCAGGACGTGTACGTCTGCGACCATGCCGGCCAGAACTACCAGGCGATGCTCGCGCAGAACGGCTACGCCTACTTCGCGCTCGAGGACGGGCAGGAGAGCAACGTCGTCGACTCCCCCGTGTCCCACGACGCCTTCGTCGGCTCCGCCGCGCTCGCCCAGGACGGGCTGTGCGCGAACACCGAGCCGTACACGCCGGAGTTCAACGCGGCGCTCACCCAGGAGAAGATCGTCGGCTTCGTCGGCCCGGCCTGGGAGGACGGCCTCCTGAAGTCCGCCGGGGAGCAGCAGGCGGGCGACTGGCGCGTGACCGCGGTGCCCGGCGGGGCGGCCGCGACCGGCGGCTCGTTCGTCTCGGCCCTCGCGGCGAGCGACCACGCGGACGCGGCCGCCGAGGTGGCCGCCTTCCTCGGCGGGCCCAGGTCGCAGAAGGCCGGGTACCTCGACAAGGGCCTGTTCCCGCCCTCGACGCAGGTGCACACCGATCCCGACGTCGCCGTGCCCCAGGACTACTACGGGGGCCAGGACACGCTCGGTGCCCTGGCCGCCACGGCCGTGGACGCGCCCGTCGTCTACCAGGGCACCGGGTCGAGCGTGGTGGCGGCGCAGTTCTTCGTCGCGCTCAGCGACCTCGCGGCGAGCGGCGACGACCCGGAGACCGTCTACCGGTCGCTCGTCGACGCGAACTCCGGCCGATAGCCCACGGGAGGCCCACGCATGCCCAGGAGGACCGCACGCCCCGCCGTGCCCACCACCCGCCGGAGGGCCGACCAGCCGGCCCTTCGGCGGTACTGGCGGGAGTACCTCGCCATCTCGCCCTTCTACGTCCTGTTCGCCGTCTTCGGGCTCTTCCCGCTGGTGTTCGCGCTGTACCTGTCGACCGTCTCGTGGGACGGGCTCGGCGAGCCCGACCAGGTCGGCCTCGACCAGGTCCTCCGCCTCGTGAGCTCGGGCGAGTTCCTCGACGCCCTCGGCAACACCGTCATCATCTTCCTGATCGCCCAGGTCCCCGTGATCCTCGCGGCCCTGGGCGCGGCGGCGCTGCTCAGCTCGCCCCGCCTGAAGGGCCGGGGCATCTACCAGACCCTCTTCTTCCTGCCCCAGGTGACGTCGATCGTCGCCGTCGCGATCGTGTTCCAGTCCCTCTTCTCCAACGAGTTCGGGATCATCAACACGCTGCTCGAGGCGGTCGGGCTCGGCGCCGTGCCGTGGATGACGACGGCGTGGGGCGTGCGGCTCGTCGTGGCGCTGATGATCTTCTGGCGCGGCTTCGGGTACTTCGTCGTCATCTTCCTGGCCGGCATCGCGTCGATCCCGCCGACCCTCTACGAGGCGGCACGCCTGGACGGGGCCGGCCCGTGGCGCATCCTGCGTTCCATCACGGTGCCGATGATCTGGCCCACCGTCCTGTTCGTCGCCGTGACCGGCACGATCAGCGGCTTCCAGATCTTCACCGAGCCGCAGGTGCTCACCAACGGCCTGGGCGGGCCGGACGGCTCGGTCGTGACCCTGATGTTCCTGCAGGTCGGCTACATGGGCTCGACGCTGCCGACGGTCGCCCCCGACCTGGGCTTCGCGACCACCATCGGCTGGGGGATCTTCGTGGTCCTCATCCTGCTGGCCCTGTTCAACTCGCGCGTCATCAACGGGCGCCGCAAGGAGATGTCATGAGGTCCCGCCGCCACGCCTGGCTGCAGCACGCCGTCCTGATCCCCGCCGCCGCGCTCTTCGCGTTCCCCTTCTACTGGCTCGCGGTGATGGCGACAAGCCGCACGTCCGACATCTTCTCCAGCCCGCCCCGCCTCGTCCCCGGCGGCGAGATCGTGTCGAACATCGAGCGGCTGACCGGCAGCGTCGACTTCCTGGGCGCGTTCGCCAACTCCGTCGTCGTCTCGGTCACCGCGACCCTCCTGACGGTCACGATCGCCGCCCTGTCCGGGTTCGTCTTCGCGATGTACCGCTTTCCCGGCCGGGACCCGCTGTTCGCCGTCCTGCTGGTCACCATGACGCTGCCCACCGGCGTCATGCTCGTGCCGACGTTCCAGATCTACGCCGACCTGGGCTGGCTGAACACCTACCTGCCGCTGATCGTCCCCGGGGCGGCGAGCGCGTTCGGGATCTTCTGGATGCGGCAGGCCGCGCGCGAGGCGGTGCAGTACGAGGTGATGGAGGCCGCCCGGGTCGACGGCGCCGGGTTCCTGCGCGTGTTCTGGCACGTGGCGCTGCCGGCCCTGCGGCCGGCGGTCGCCGGGTTCACCGTCTTCCAGTTCATGTGGAACTGGAACGAGTACCTCTGGCCGATGCTCGTGCTGAACGACCAGGAGAAGTACACGCTGCCTGTGGCGCTGCAGCAGCTCAACGGCAGCCACGGCACCAGCGACTACCCCGTGGTGATGGCGGCGACCCTGCTCGCCACGATCCCGCTGATCGTGCTGTTCCTGTTCTTCCGCCGGCAGGTCATGAGCAGCGCGACGGCCGGGGCGGTGAAGGGCTGAGATGGCACCCTGGGTCTACTGGTACTGGATGTACTCCGCGTACTCCGCCGAGGAGATCACGGCGGACCTCGAGGCCATGGCGCACGCGGGCGTCGGCGGGGCGTACCTCATGCCGATCAAGGGCGCGACGACGCCGCCCCTGCTCGACCCGCCCGTGCACCAGGGCACGCCGCGGTGGTGGGCGCTCGTGCGGCACGCCCTTCAGGAGGCCGACCGGCTGGGGCTCCAGCTGGCCATGCACGCCTGCGACGGGTTCGCGGTGGCCGGCGGCCCCTGGATCACGCCCGAGCTGAGCATGCAGCGGATCACCTGGTCCGAGGCCCTCGTGCCCGCCGGCGGCGGACCCACGGCCCTGCCGCTGCCGCCGACGCGGGAGGGCCACTACCGCGACCTGCGCACGGTCGCCCTGCCGCCGCGGGCCACGGACGCCCCGCTGCCCCGGCCCGTGGTGCGCACCGACGAGGGCCTGGACGCGAGCTTCCTGCTGGACGACGACGGCGGCGCCGACCGGGAGCTGCACCTGGAGGAGGGCGGCTGGGTGGAGCTCGACTTCGGCGAGCCGGTCACCCTGCGGGCGCTGCGGGTCGCTCCCGGGCTGCGCTCCCACCAGCCGCAGCGCCTGCGCGTCCTCGCGGGCGACGACGTGCTGGAGCCCGTGCTGCGGCTGCGCCCCGCCCGCGCGGGCTGGCAGGACGACGGCGCGGACTACACGCACGCCCTGCCGCCCCGGACGGCGCGGCGCTGGCGGTTCGTGCACGACCCGGACGGCACCGAGCCCGGCACCGAGGACCTCGACGCCGCGAAGTGGGCGCCGACCTGCGTGCTGCGCGGCCTGCGGCCGTCGGCGCGCCCCGTCGTCGACCACGTCGAGGGCAAGTCGGGGGCCGTCTGGCGCATCGCCCCCGAGCCGGCGCCCGGGGCGCTGACCGACGAGGACTGCTACCGGCCCGACGACCTGGTCGACGTGACCGCGCACGTCGACGACGCGGGCGTGCTGCACTGGTCGCCGCCCGAGGGGTCGTGGCGCGTCGTCCGGATCGGGCACACGTCGACGGGCCGGCGCAACGAGACCGCGGGAGCGGCACAGGGGCTGGAGGCCGACAAGTTCTCGGCGGAGGCGGCCGCCCTCCAGTTCGACTCCTGGTTCGGGCAGGCGCTGCGCACCGCGGGCGACCTGGCCGGGCGCGTGCTCAGCGTGTTCCACATCGACAGCTGGGAGTGCGGTAGCCAGAACTGGTCGCCCCGGTTCGCGGACGAGTTCGCCCGCCGGCGCGGCTACGACCTGCTGCCCTGGCTCCCCCTGCTCGCCGGCGTGCCGCTGGAGAGCGTGCGCCGGGGCGAGCAGGTGCTGCACGACGTGCGGCGCACCATCTCCGAGCTCGTGGTGGACGTCTTCTTCGCCACGATGGCCGACCGCGCGCACGCCGCCGGGACGGCGTTCAGCAGCGAGTGCGTCGCACCGACCATGACCTCCGACGGGATGGCGCACTTCCGGCACGTCGACCTCCCCGCGGGCGAGTTCTGGCTGCGCAGCCCCACCCACGACAAGCCCAACGACATGCGGGACGCGATCTCCGCGGCCCACGTCTACGGGCGGCAGATCGTCCAGGCCGAGGCGTTCACCCAGCTCCGCATCGACTGGGACGAGCACCCCGGCACGCTCAAGGCCCTGGGCGACCTCAACTTCGCCCTCGGCGCGAACCGGTTCTTCTACCACGTGTTCGTGCACAACCCGTGGACCGGCCGGGCGCCCGGCATGACGCTCGACAACACCGGCACGGTCTTCCAGCGCGACCAGCCGTGGTGGCACCTGGGCGCCCCCGCGCTCGTCGGGTACCACCGCCGCGTGCAGGACCGCCTCCAGCGCGGCGCGCCGGTGGTGGACGTCGCCGTGTTCACCGGCGAGGAGATCCCGAGCCGGGCGGTCCTGCCCGAACGCCTGGTCCCGACCCTGCCCGGCCTGGTCGGCGCGGACCGGGTGCGCGCCGAGTCGCACCGGCTCGCCAACACCGGGCGCCCGCTGCGCCGGCTCCCGAAGGAGGCCCTGCACAGCGCCCACGTCGTCGGCACCGGCGACTGGGTCGACCCGCTGCGCGGCTACGCGTACGACAGCGTCAACCCCGACGCCCTGCTCCGGCTCGCCCGCGTGACGGACGGCCGCCTCACCTTCGAGGGAGGGGCGAGCTACGCGGTGCTGGTGGTGCCCGGCGCCGGCCCGACGTCGCCGGTCCCCGTGCTCTCGACGGCGACGGCCCGCCGGCTGGCCGAGCTGCGGGACGCGGGCCTGACCCTCCTGCTCGGGGAGCGCCCCGCGCGCAGCCCGGGCCACGAGCCCGACGAGGCGTCCTGGACGCGGGCGATCGACCGGCTGTGGGGCGGCCCGCACGACTCTGTGCAGGAGGCGGCGCTGCCGTGGCACCGCCCCGACCTGCGCGACGTCGGCATCGAGCCGGACGTCCTCTTCCATGCTCCTGAGGACGCCGCCGAGGAGCCCCTCGCCTGGACCCACCGGCGCGACGGCGCCGCCGACGTCTACTTCCTCTCCAACCAGGCGCCCCGCCGCCGCACGCTGGTGGTCTCGACGCGCGGCACCGGCCGCGTGCCGGTCCTCGACGACCCGCTCGCCGGGACGACCGAGGACGCCGCGGGCTGGTGGACGGCGGAGGGCCGGACGTTCGTCCCGGTCACCCTCGACGTCGCCGGCTCCCTGTTCCTCCGGTTCGAGCGTGCCGGGACGCCCGGGGCCCGCACGACCGTCCCCCGAGCTGCCCCGGCCGCCGTCGTCGAGCACGACGCCCCGTGGACCGTGACGTTCTCCGCGAGCCCGCACTCCCCCGCCGGGCCGGTCCGCCTCGACGCCCTGGCCGACCTGTCCGGCCACCCGGACCCCCGGGTGCGGCACCACGCCGGGACGGTCACCTACCGGACCCGGCTCGAACCGGGCCGGAGCCCGGGCGCCCGCCTGGACCTGGGCTCGGTCGCCGGCGTGGCCCGGGTCCGCGTGAACGGCGAGGACCGCGGCGTCGTGTGGACGCCGCCCTACGTCGCCGAGATCGGCGACGCGCTGCGGGACGGCGAGAACGTCCTGGAGGTCGAGGTCGCCGGCACCTGGGCCAACCGGATGATCCTCGACGAGACGCTGCCCGAGGCGGACCGGGCGACCTGGCGCATGGCGCCGTTCCGGCTCGACGACGCGGCCCTGTCACCGGCCGGGCTGCTCGGCCCGGTGCGCCTGCTCACGCAGCCGGGCTGAGCCGGACTGAGCCGGGCTGAGCCGCCCCACCCGTCACCGCCAGTCGTGCTCGGCGCGGAAGCCCAGCTCCGCCTGGATGCGCCGCGTGGAGACGAGCGACTCGAACTCGCCCAGGTCGTCCGCGACCGGAGTGCCGGGGAACCACGACCCGGCGAGCTCGCGCGACGTGATCGCCGAGCCCGACGTGGGCGCGGCCACGTTGTACACGCGGAACCCCGGGCGGGCCGCCGCGAGCGCGCAGGCGACCGCGGCGGCGCCGTCCCGCGCGTCGACCCAGGAGCCGAGCAGGTCGCGGCGGTAGAGCGGGTCCGCGGCCCGGTCGAAGGTGTCGTACTCGTCGGCGCCGACTACGTTCGTGAACCGCAGCGCGGTGTACGACGCGCCGGGCAGCCACCGCACCAGCTGCGCCGCCATCGCCTCCTCGACCACCTTGCCGAGCCCGTAGGTGTTGTTGGCGCTGGTGTACGACTCGTCGACCGGGAGCGCCGGCGGGGCCTCGTCGAACGGGAACCCCATGGCCGTGATGCTGGACGCGAGGACCACCGTGGTGATCCCCGCCCGCTGGGCGGCGTGCAGCACGTTGAACGAGGCCAGGACGTTGGTGCGGAACGTGGTGGCGTCGGGCACGATGCCGTTGACGGGCACGGCGGCCAGGTGCACGAGCGCCTCCAGCCCCTGGTGCCGCGCGGTGACGCCGAGCAGCGCGTCGAGGGTCTGGCCGCCGTCGGTCAGGTCGACGCGCGTGAAGCCGGGGCCGGCCGGTCCGGCGACGTCGAGCCCGAGCACGTCCCGGCCGTCGGCGCGGAGCCGCTCGACCGTGGCCCGCCCGAGCTTGCCGCTGCTCCCTGTCACTGCGATCATTCGTCTGCCTCCTGCTGTATCGCGATGTGGTACGGGTCCCGTAGAATGCATAATCATTCTGGTGTGAAATTGCGATCGAGGAGTCCTCCATGGCACGTCAGCACGACGGGCAGATGCGCCTCATGACGAAGGTCGCGCGCATGTACCACGAGCGCGGCGCACGGCAGGCGGACATCGCCACGGCCCTGAGCATCTCCCAGGCCAAGGTCTCGCGGCTCCTGAAGCGCGCGGAGAGCGTCGGCATCGTCCGCACGATCGTCACCGCGGCGCCCGGGGTGTACGCCGACCTCGAGGAACGCCTCGAGGACCGGTACGGGCTCACCGAGGCCGTGGTGGTCGACATCGAGCCCGACGCGGACGAGCCGGAGACGCTCGCGGCGATCGGCGCCGGCGCCGCCGCCTACCTGGAGGCGACGCTCTCCGGGGGCGACCGCATCGGCGTCAGCTCGTGGAGCGAGACCGTGCTCGCCATGGTCGACCGGCTGCGGCCCTTCACGACCAGGGGCGCGATCGAGGTCGTCCAGCTCCTCGGCGGCGTCGGCGCGCCCGAGGCCCAGAGCCACTCGAACCGCATCCTCGGCGACCTCGCCCGCCGGATCGGCGCCGACCCCGTGTACGTCTCCGCACCCGGCCTCGTGGCCAACCCCGCGATCCGCGACAGCCTCCTGGAGGACGCCTCGATGCAGCAGGTGCTGCGGCACTGGCGCGAGCTGACGATGACGATCATGGGCATCGGCAGCGTCGAGCCGTCGAGCGTGCTCGCCACCTCCGGCAACGCCTTCTCCCCCGAGGAGCGCGACGCGCTGCTCGCGGACGGCGCGGTCGGCGACATCTGCCACCGCATCTTCCGCGCAGACGGGACCCTGGTGCGCGGCGACCTCGACGACCGGGTCATCGCGATCCCCGCCCAGGACCTGCTGCGCATCCCCCGCCGGGTCGGCGTCGCCGGCGGCCCCCGGAAGCTGGAGGCCATCCGGGGGGCGCTCGCGGGCCGCTGGGTCACCACGCTCGTGACCGACCTGCGCACCGCGGAGGAGCTCACGGCCTGACGCCGGCCACGACCTCGCGCAGCCGCTCGATGCCCGGCGCGAGGCTCGTCAGGACGGGCACGCCGACCTGGACGGCCTCGGCCGCGCCGGCCATCGACGCCTGCGCCAGCACGACGACGTCGGCCTCGGCGGCCACCCGCTCGATCGCGGCGCCGACCAGGCGGTCGTGGGTCGGCCGGTCGCCGCCCGCCACCGCCGCGAAGGCGCCGTCGATCACCTCGCTCGTGATCGTCGGCGCGACCCCGGCGGCCTCGGCCCGCTCGCGGATCAGGGCCGTGGTGGGCGCGCACGTCGTCGGCAGGGTGGCCAGCACGGCGATGCGCCCGCCGAGCCCGACCGCCTGGTCCGCCATCGCCTCGTCGATGCGCAGCACGGGCACCCCCACCCGGTCGCCCGTCGGGGCGGCCAGGTGGGAGATGGACGAGCAGGTGAGCATGACGACGTCCGCCCCCGCCGTGCGGGCCGCCTCGACGAGGCCGGCGACCCGGTCGGGCACCGACGCGGCGCGCTCCGGGTCGGCGAGGTCGGCCACGATCCTGTCGTCGAGGTAGTTGATCGCTGTCGCGTCGGGCAGCAGGTCCCGCGCCAGGTCCATGACCGGCGCGATCACGACGGCTCCGGTGTGCAGGAAGGCGATCCTCGGTCCGGTCATCTTTTCCATCCCTTTCGACTCATCCCTTGAGCGAGCCCGCGGCCAGGCCCGCCATGATCTTCTTGTTGAGGAAGGCGAACACGACCAGCAGCACGAGCAGGTTGATGCTGATCGCGGCGAACAGCGGGCCGTACTGCGTGGAGCCGTACTCGTCCGAGAGGCTCAGCAGGCCCACCTGGATGGTGGCCAGCTCGGGGCGCGTGGTGAACGTGAGCGCCACGAGCAGGTCGTTGAACACCGCGAAGAACTGCACGAGCCCGACGGTCAGCATGGCGTTCTTCATCAGCGGCAGCCCGATGACGAAGAACGACCGCAGCGCGGACGAGCCGTCCACGGCGGCGGCCTCGAAGATCTCGCGCGGCACCGACCGGAAGTAGGCCGCCATCAGGAACGTCGTCAGCGGCAGGCCCATCGCCGTGTAGGTGAGGATCAGCGGCCACAGCGTGTCCGTCAGGCCCAGCTGGAAGTAGACGCTGAACAGCGGCACGAGGATCATCTGGCCGGGCACCATGATGCCCGCCAGGACGAACAGGAGCACCTGCCGCCGCCCCCGCCAGATCATCACCTCGAGCACGTAGCCGGCGGCGACCCCGAGCAGGATGATGAGGGCGACCGACGGCAGGGTGACCAGGATGCTGTTGCGGTAGTTCAGGGCGACGTCGCCGCGGGTGAAGGCCGTGACGTAGTTGTCGAGGTTGAACGTCTCGGGCAGCGCCCAGGTGGGGTTCTCGAAGAACTCCGTCGGGGTCTTGAACGAGCCCAGCACCATCCACAGCTGCGGGTACAGGACGACGACGAGCAGCAGCGTGACGGCGATCCACACGGGCACGCGCCGCAGGGTGGCACGCACCGTGCGCGCCGCCTGCCCGGGTCTGCGCGGTGGCTCCGGCGCCGGTCGCGGTGCGGGCCGGGTGGCCGGGGGACGGGTGATCGTCATCTCAGTCCTCCACGCGCTTGCTCGACGAACGGAAGACGGCGAGCGTGAACACGAGGCACAGGAGCGTCAGCACCACGGCGATCGTGCTCCCGTACCCGTACTCGGCGTACTCGAAGGCGGTCCGGTACATGTACAGCGTCAGCGGCGCCGTCGAGGTGCCCGGCCCGCCGTTGTTCAGCGCGAGCAGGCTGTCGAACACCTTGAGCGTCGCGTTCAGGCTGAAGATGACCGACGACAGCAGGATCGGCAGCGACAGGGGCACCACGATGTGCCGCACGAGGCGGAAGCCGCTGGCGCCGTCGAGCCGGGCCGACTCGATGACCTCCTCGGGGATGTCCAGCAGCCCCGTGTACATCAGCACCGCGTAGAAGCCCATCGAGCTCCACAGGGTCATCGCCACGGCGACCACCATGGTCCCCGCCGTCGAGACGAGGAACTCCACGCTCTCGCCGCCGAAGAGGTTGATCACGTCGTTCACGGGCCCCTGGTTGTCCCCCACGCCCACCAGGCTGCGGAACAGCAGGGCGACGGCGACGGTCGGCAGCACCATCGGGAAGAAGACGGCGGTGCGCACGAACGCCGAGCCCCTGCGGAGCACGAAGACGTACAGCAGCGCCAGCAGGTACCCGAGCGTCACCTGGCAGACGGTCGCGACGACGGCGAAGACCACGCTGACGACCAGCGCGTGCAGCGCGGCGTCGTCGGTGAAGAACGTGGCGAAGTTGTCCAGGCCCACGAACTCCATGCCGCGCAGGGCGTTGCCCTCGAACAGCGAGAGGCCCAGCGACCAGGCGACGGGGACGACCTTGAGCGCGACGTAGACGACCAGCGTCGGGAGCAGCAGGAACAGGATCGCCGTGCGGTCGCCGAACACCCGGTTCGTGGGCGTACGCCGTGCGGGTGGTGCGTCAGCGCGCGGCATCGACGCTCGCCTGCAGCTCGGTCATGTACTGCTCCGGGGTCATCTGGCCGGTCGTCAGCAGGCTGACGTTCGTCGACGCCAGCGAGTTGGACTTCGCGTCCAGCAGCGCCTCGAACCAGAGCACGGTCTCGTCGACCCCCTCGAGCTTCTCCTGCACGGCCGCCGTGGTCTCCGGCACGTCGGTGACCTCGCCGTTGACCCGGAAGCCGGACAGCACGCCGGCGTCCTGCAGGGCCTGCTGGCCGTAGTTCTCGGCGATGCAGGCGATCCAGTCCTTCACCTTCGGCCCCGCCTGCGCGGGGTCCAGCGCCATCGCGGCCCCGGCGTTCGCGGCCCACTGGTCCGCGGTGCCCGCGCCGCCCTCGACGGCGGGGAACGGCATGAACCCGACGTTCTCGGCGCCGATCTCGTCCTGCGCGGGGTCGTTGATGTTGCCCAGCAGCCAGGTCCCGTCGTACGTCATGGCGGCGCGGCCCGACAGGAAGGCCGCCGTGGCGGCGTCGGGCTCGAGGGAGTTGAAGCCGTCGCCGAAGAGCCCGTCGGCGGCCATGTCCGCCAATGCCGCGGCCCCGGCGACGTACGGCTCGTCGGTGAGCTTCGCCTCGCCGTCGCGGATCTTCTCCATCGCGTCGGGGCCGACCTCGCGGAAGATGTACATCCCCATCAGGCGCGTCAGCGGCCAGCCCGCGGCGCCCGCCTGGGCGAACGGCTGGTACCCGGCGTCCTTGACCTCGCCGGCGGCCGCCAGGAGCTCGTCGAACGTCTGGGGCTCCTCGAGCCCGAGCTCGTCGAAGATCGCCGTGTTGTACCAGATCCCCTCGAGGTTGTACTGGTACGGCAGCGAGACCATCTGGCCGTAGGCGCCCTCGACGGTCGACGCGGCGGCCGGGAGCACGTCGTCCCAGACGCCCGCCTCGGTGAGCAGCTCCTCGTAGTCGAGCACGCGGTCCGAGGCGCCGAGGTCGCCGTCGGGGCGCACCATGTCGGTCCCCGCGACGAAGTGCGCCGGCAGGGCGCCCTGGCTGGCCAGGAGCGTCACCTTCTGCACGACGTCGGCCTGGGCGACCTTCTGGTGCTCCAGCGGGAGCGCCTCGTTCTCGGCCTTGCACTGGTTCTCGGACAGCGCCGTGAGCTGTGCCTCGAGCGTCTCGTTCTCGTTGGGGGTGAGCACCGTGAACGTGTCCGGGTCCGCCGCCTCCCCGCCGCCGGCCGGGCCGCCCCCGCCGGCGCAGCCGGCCGTGAGTGCGATCGCGACGAGCGCCGTGCTCGCGACCGCGAACGGTCTGGTGCGTCGAGTTGTCATTTTCGCGTCCTCCTTGACGGCCATGCCTTGCCCAGCGTGTGCGAACGACGGTAGGGACGGAGCGGTACATGTGTCAACACTCAGGGTTGAAATTCTATTCACGATGTGGGTCAATCGATCCGGGAGGCCCTCTCGCCGAGGCGTCGACCAGCCGGACACTCGCCGTCGGAAGGACGCAACACATGCCCACCACCACCGAGCGCCGGGCCCACCGACCGCTCGCCGCGCTGCGCGCGGACCAGGCACGATGGCGCCGGGGCTTCTGGGGCGACGTGCACCAGCGCACGCGCGACGTCACGATCCCGACCATCTGGGACTCGCTCAGCGACGCCGCCACGAGCCCCGGCCTGCGCAACTTCCGCATCGCCGCGGGTCTGGAGACCGGCACGCACGTGGGCCCGCCCTTCATGGACGGCGACCTCTACAAGTGGCTCGAGGCCGCCGTCGCGCGGCTCGAGACGGACCCCGACGACGCGCTCGCGGCGACCGTCGAGGAGGTAGCCGGGCTCATCGCCTCGGTGCAGCAGGAGAACGGGTACCTGCACACGCCGACGGCCATCGCGGCGCGCAACGACGAGGAGGCGGCGCCGCTGGCGGACCGCTTCAACTTCGAGACCTACAACCTCGGCCACCTGATCACCGCGGCGGTCCGGCACCACGAGGTGACCGGCAGCACGGTCCTGCTCGACGCCGCCCGCGCCGCAGCCGGGTTCCTCGAGCACCTCGCCGCCGACAAGCCGCTGGAGCTGGCCCGCAGCGCCATCTGCCCCTCGCACTACATGGGCGTGATCGACCTGTACCGGGCGACCGGGGAGGAGCGCTACCTGCGCCTCGCGCAGGCGTTCGTCCGCGTGCGTGACGACTTCGACGGCGGCGACGACAACCAGGACCGCCTCCCCGTGCGCGACCAGACGGTCGCCGCCGGCCACGCCGTGCGCGCCAACTACCTGTACGCCGGGCTCGCCGACCTCGTCGCCGAGACGGGCGAGGACGAGCTGCGCGCCGTGCTCGAGCGGCTCTGGACCGACGTCGTCGGCACCAAGATCTACGTGACGGGCGGGTGCGGGGCCCTGTACGACGGCGCCTCGCCCGACGGGTACCCGTGGCAGGGCGAGATCAGCCGCGTGCACCAGGCCTACGGCCGCGCCTACCAGCTGCCGAACACCACGGCGCACGCCGAGTCGTGCGCGAACATCGGCATGATCTTCTGGAGCGAGCGGATGCTCGCCCTGACGGGCGAGGCGCGCTACGCCGACGTCATCGAGCAGATCGCCTTCAACAGCCTGCTCGGGAGCGTCAGCCTGGCGGGCTCCGAGTACTTCTACACCAACGCGCTGCGCCAGGTGCGCGGGCTGCCGTACCCGCTGCGCCGCCCGGGCGACACGGGGCAGGTGGTGGTCCCGGAACCGCCGCCGTCCGACGAGCGGCTGCGGCAGCGCTACCTGTCCTGCTTCTGCTGCCCCCCGAACATCGCGCGCGTGCTCGCGACCTTCCACGAGCGGGTGGCGTCCCTCGCCGACGACGGCGTGTACGTGCACCTGTACGGCGGCAGCGACGTCGACGTCGCGGACGGGCACGGCGCCCGGCTGGCGCTGCGCGAGGACAGCGACTACCCGTGGGACGGGCGCATCACGTTCACCGTCACGGACGCGGCGGGCGCGCTGCCCCTGCACCTGCGGGTTCCTGGCTGGTCGTCCGGCGCGACGCTGACGGTGAACGGCGAGCCGGTCGAGGTCTCCGCGCCCGGCACCTACACGCGCGTCGCGCGGACGTGGGCGGCGGGCGACGTCGTCGTCCTGGACCTGCCGATGCCCGTCCGCACGCTGCGGGCCCACCGGCTAGCCGAGGAGGTCACCAACCAGGTCACCGTGCGGCGCGGACCGGTCGTGTACTGCCTCGAGAGCGCGGACCTGCCCGCGGGCGCGCGCCTGGAGCAGGCCGCGCTGCGCCGGGGCACGGCCCTGCGCCCGGTCGAGGCCACGATCGGCGACGTCCGCGTGGTCGCGCTGGAGGGCGAGCTCGTGGAGCTGCCGGTGCACGACGGCGGCGCGCTCTACGACGACCTGGAGGACGGGCCCCTGCGCCCGGTCCCGGCCCGGCTCGTCCCGTACTTCTCCTGGGGAAACCGCGGGGCGGGCGAGATGTCCGTCTGGCTCCCCGTGGTCTGGTGAGGACGACCATGACGACCTCCGAGACCGCACCCCGCCCCGTGACCGACGCGCCCCGCCACACGGGCGCCCACGTCATCGCCACCTACGTCATCGAGACGTCGATCGCGCTCGAGCGCGCGGCCGAGATCCTCGCCGGCGAGCAGTCCACCGGCACCTTCGTCCGCGTCGAGCGCGAGTCGGACGAGGTCCGCGCCCGGTTCGCCGCCCAGGTCGAGAGCGTGCAGGAGGTGCCGCTCACGGGGGCGTCCCCGCTCCCGGGCTCCGTCGGCGACCCCGCGGCGCGGCGCCGCGCCATCCTGCGGCTGCGCTTCCCGCTCGACAACTTCGGCCCGTCGATGCCGAACCTGCTGGCCGCCGTGGCCGGGAACCTCTTCGAGATCAAGGAGCTCGCGGCCATCCGCCTGCTGGACCTCGAGCTGCCCGCGCCGTTCGAGGAGCGCTACGGCGGGCCCGCGTTCGGCATCGAGGGCACCCGCCGGCTCATGGGGCGGCCCGACGGCGCCATGGTCGGCACCATCATCAAGCCGAGCATCGGGCTCGCCCCCGCCGAGCTCGCCGAGGTGGTCGGTGAGCTCGCCGCGGCAGGCATCGACTTCATCAAGGACGACGAGCTGCAGGGCAACGGGCCCAGCGCCCCCCTGCGCGCCCGGGTCGAGGCCGTGATGCCGGTGCTGCACCGGCACGCGGACCGCACCGGCGTCATGCCGATGTACGCGTTCAACATCACCGACGACCTCGACCGGATCGAGGCCAACCACGACCTCGTCGTCGCGGCCGGCGGCACCTGCGTCATGGCGTGCGTGAACCTGATGGGGCTCGCCGGGCTCGACCTGCTGCGGCGGCACACGCAGGTGCCGATCCACGGGCACCGGGCCATGCTCGGGTCCGTGGCCCGCAGCGACCAGGTGGGGATAGCGTTCCGGGCATGGCAGAAGCTGGCACGTCTGGCCGGGGCCGACCACCTGCACACCAACGGCATCAGCAACAAGTTCTACGAGTCGGACGCCGAGGTGCTCGACTCGATCGACGCCGTGCGGACGCCGCTGCTCGGCCTGACGCCGACCGTCCCGGTGCTGTCCTCGGGGCAGTGGGGCGGGCTGGCCCACGCGACCTATGCCGCCGTGCGGTCGACGGACCTGCTGGTCCTGTCCGGCGGGGGCATCCACGGGCACCCGGACGGCGCGGCCGCGGGGGTGGCCAGCATGCGTGACGCCTGGGCGTCGGCCGAGCGCGGCGAGACCCTGGAGCAGGCCCTGGCCGCCTCCGGCCCGCTGCGCCGGGCCGCGGAACGGTTCGGTCCGGCCCGTGCGTGAGCCGCGCGTCGCGTTCTACGGCGACGACTTCACCGGGAGCGTGGACGCGCTGCTGCAGTTCGCCCGGCGCGGGTGGTCGGGGCGGCTCTTCGTGGGCCTCCCCGACCAGGCCACGCTGCTCCGGGCGGCGGCGACGCACGACGTCGTGGGCGTGGCCGGCGTCGCGCGCTCCCTGCCGACGGCGGAGCTGGACGGCGAGGTCGAGCCGGTGCTGCGCCGCCTCGCCGCCCTGCGGCCCCACCTGGTGCAGTACAAGGCGTGCTCCACGGCGGACTCCTCGCCCGAGGTGGGCAGCCTCGGGCGGGTGATCGAGCTCGGCCGGCGGATCGTCTCGGACCGGCCGGTGCCGCTGCTCTTCGCCCAGCCGGACTTCGGGCGCTACACCGCCTTCGGCCACCACTTCGCGGCCGAGAGCGGCGTGGTCCACCGCCTGGACCGGCAGCCCACGATGTCGGCGCACCCGTCGACCCCCATGACGGAGTCGGACCTCGCGGTGCACCTCGGGCGGCAGACGGCGCTGACCGTCGGTTCGCTGCCGTGGACCGCCTACGGGTCGCCGGCCGTGATCGCCGAGCGGTTGCGGGGATCGGACGCCGCCGCGGTCGTGCTCGACGCGCTCGACGACGGGCACCTGAGTGCGATCGGCGCGGCGCTCCTGGGGATCGAGGCGCCGGTCTTCGCGATCGGTTCGGGCGGGCTGAGCCAGGCGGTGGCGGTGGCCGCGCCCCGGTCCGCCGTCCGGCTCCCGACCCGGACCGAGGCGCGCGGGCCCGTCCTCGCCGTGTCGGGCAGCCGGTCCCCGCAGACGCGGCGGCAGGCCGACCGAGCCGCGGCGGCGGGGTGGCTGGTGCGGCCGCTGGCCGCCGGCGGGTCCGAGGGTGAGGACGGGAGTGGGGACGCGGACGTGCTGGAGGCGCTCGGCGCCGGCCGCAGCATCGTCCTGACCTCCGACGACGCCGACCTCGCCCAGGCCTCCCCCGCCGCGACCCTGGACGTGATCGCCCGGGCGGCGGCCGCGACCGTCGCCCGGGTGCTGCGCGCGGGCGCCACGCGCCGCGTCGTCGTGTGCGGCGGCGACAGCTCCAGCCGGGTCACGACGCTGCTCGGCGTGGACTCGCTCTCGATCGCCGCCAACCCCTGGGCGAACGTCGTGCTGCTCCGGGCGCACAGCGCCGACCCGGCGGTCGACGGCGCCGAGCTGCTGCTCAAGGGCGGCCAGGTGGGCGACGACGACCTGTTCGAGCGGGTCCGGGAGCTCGGCCTCCCCACGGAAGGCTGAGGTCCCGGACCCTCCCGCTCACCCGGCCTGCAGCCGGACCGACCAGGTGGTGCGCTCGCGCGGCACGCGGTAGCGCTCCGGCAACGCGGGCCCCACGGACGCCGACCCGATGCCCTGCTGCCGGTGGTCGAGGTTGAGCCAGACGCGTCCGGAGTCCCGCAGGTCGTGCGGCTTGCGGGCCCGCTGCAGGTCCTGCGACGTCCACCGGCGCGCGGTGAAGTCGAACGTCGGGTACCCCTCGACGCCGTCGACCCGCAGCGGCGGCACGTCCTTACCCGTGAGCTCCAGCCAGCGGGTCTGCACGTGGTTGCCGTTCTCCTGCGGCACCGGGTACGGGGTCTGCAGGTCGTCGACGGCGCGGTCGAACGTGCCGAGCCGCGACCCCTCGAACGAGTCCACGTAGGTCTCCCCCGGCCCGCGCCCGAACCAGCGGGCGCGCGCGTAGGCGGACGGCAGCGACAGCCGCAGCCCGAGCCGGGGCAGGAGGATGTCCCGGTGCCGGTGCGGGGTGTCCGCCCACGGGCCGGTCAGCTCGACCTCGACGGTGAGCACGAGGGCGGCGCCGTCCGGCTGCCAGAGCATCGTCCAGTCGACGCCGTGCGCGTGCGTCGTGGGTGCCGTCCGGCCGGCCACCCGCAGGTGGTCGTCGGCCCGCTCGACCAGGTCCGTGCGGTGCAGCATGCGGTCCAGCCCGGTCGCGGACCAGACGGACGCGAGATCGTTCAGGTCGCCCTGGCCGTGGTCGTTCTCGGTGGGCGCGCGGTGCACGTCGAGCACGGGCCCGTCGAGCGCGAGGTCGCCGAGGCGGACCAGGCGGCCGGTGGCCGCGTCGAACGTGCCGGGCCCGAGGGTCACGTCGGCACCGCCGGGAGCCCGGTCCCCGTCGTCGGACCATCGCGGCAGCGGGCGCACGGGCGGCTCAGCGAGCACGTGCTGCCCCCAGGCCACGACGTGCCCGGCGGGTGCCCACACCGCGTCGGCCGCGGTCCGCGCCTCGACCGTGAGCACGAGGGTGCCCCGGGGCGGGTGCGCCGGCACCGGCACCGCGACCCGCCCCTGCCCGCCCGCGCCGACCGCGGGAACGTCGAGCACCCCGTCGGCCACCGGCTCGCCGTCGTCCGTCAGGGTCCAGGTGAACGTCAGGTCCGAGGTGTCGGCCGTGTGGCGCAGGTTGTCGACCAGCACGCCGTCGGCCCCGACGGTAACGCGCACGGGCTCGTACGCCTTGGCCAGCTCGGCCAGGGCGGGGGTCGGCGTCCGGTCGCTGAAAAGGAGGCCGTCGAGGTTGAAACGCCCGCCGCACGGCTCGTAGTCGATGTCCTCGCCGTGCATGACGTGCGCGGTGCCGTCGGCGGTGACGGCGTTGATGCCCAGGTCGATCCACTCCCAGACGAACCCGCCGCAGATCCGGTCGTGCTCCAGCATGATGCGGCGGTAGTCCTGGAGCGAGCCGGGTCCGTTGCCCATGGCGTGCGCGTACTCCACGAGCAGGAACGGGAGCGACCGACGCCGCTCGTCCTCGGCCGGGGTGACGCCGTCTGGCGTGTCCTCCGCGCGTCGCCCGATCCGGTCCAGGTCCTCGAGGGAGGGGTACATGAGGGAGTAGAAGTCGGAGTCGCGGTAGCTCGGGTCGCGCTCGTAGAGCACGGGGCGGCTGGGGTCCCGGTCGGCGACCCACTGCCGGAGCACCGTGAACGTCTCGCCCGTCCAGCTCTCGTTCGCGAGCGACCAGATGACGACGCTCGGGTGGTTCTTGTCCCGCTCGACCATGCGCCGCACCCGGTCCAGGAGCGCGTCGCGCCAGGCCGGGTCGGCGGGCGGGTTCTTCTCCCAGCCGGCGTAGATGAAGCCGTGCGTCTCGAGGTCGCACTCCTCCAGCACCCACAGGCCGTACTCGTCGCACAGCCGGAGGAACTCGGGGTGCGGCGGGTAGTGGCTGGTCCGCACGGCGTCCACGTTGGCGCGCTTCATCGCGACGATGTCCTGGACCATCGTCTCGCGGTCCAGGGTGCGGCCGGTGTCCGGGTGGTGCTCGTGCCGGTTCACGCCACGGAAGGTGACGGGCCGCCCGTTGACGGTGAAGACGCCGCCGGTGATCTCGACGTGCCGGAACCCGACGGCCAGCTCGACGGTCTCAACGGTCGACCGGAGGGTGCCGCGGTACAGGCGCGGCACGTCCGCGCTCCACGGCTCGACCGGGACCCGGGCGGTCTCGCCGGTGGCCATGCGGATCCCGAGCTCGGGGATCTCCACCACGGCCTCGGTGGTCGCGTCGACCCGGAGCGTGCCGGTGCCGGTCTCGTGGTCGTAGTCGGCGTGCACGTAGTGGTCGTCGATCGCCCCGGGCGGCCGCTCGATCAGCTCCACGTCCCGGAAGATCCCGGGCAGCCACCACATGTCCTGGTCCTCGAGATAGGTGCCCGACGACCACCGGTGCACGCGGACGGCGAGCACGTTGCGGCCGGGCCGCACGGGCGCGTCCAGCTCGAACGGGAGCCGGCTGCCCGTGGACCAGCCCAGCTCGGTCCCGTTCAGCCAGACCTTGGCGCAGGAGTCGACGCCCTGGAACCGCAGGACCGTGCCGTCGACCCAGTCGTCCGGCAGCTCGAAGACCAGCCGGTAGTCGCCGGTGGGGTTCTCGGTGCTGACGTGCGGCGGGTCCAGCGGGATCGGGTACGCCGTGTTCGTGTACAGCGGGCCCTCCGCGGTGCCGAGCATCGACCGCGCCGGCCCGCCGGCCAGCGGCGTGAACTCCTCCAGCACCCAGTGCGAGGGCACCCGCATCTCGTCCCAGCCCGAGTCGTCGAACCCGTCCGCGACGAACCCGGGACCCGTCCCGTCGGCGGTCGGGGCGAGCCGGAACCGCCACGTCCCGTTGAGGCTCAGCACGCGGGCGTCGCTCGGGGCGTCCGCGCGTGCCGGCCTGCGCCCGGCCCCCGGCGCCGTGCTCTCCCAGTAAGCGGTCATCGGCCCCTCCATCGTGGGTGCATAATCATTCCTCTGTGAATGTACCCTCAGACTAGCCGGACGAGGAGAGCGATGACCACCCTCAGCAGCACCACGGGCTCCATCCCCCGGGCCGTGGCAGACGCCGTCGGACCCGGCGGGTCGTCGAGCACCCGCGCGCTCGACCGCGTCGCCCTCGCCGCCGACGCGTCGCACTTCCTGCTGACCCCGCAGGCCGTCGTCGTCGCCGACGACGCCGCGACCGTCGGCCGCGTCCTGCGCGCCGCCGCCGCGAGCGGCGCGCACGTCACGTTCCGCTCCGGCGGGACCAGCCTGTCGGGACAGGCCGGCACCGACGGCATCCTGGTCGACACCCGGCGCTCCTTCACCCGGATCGAGGTGCTGGACGACGGCGCCCGCGTCCGCGTGCAGCCCGGCGCCACGGTGCGCCAGGTCAACGCGCGGCTGCGGCGGCACGGCCGCCGGCTGGGGCCCGACCCCGCCAGCGAGGTCGCGTGCACCGTCGGCGGCGTCGTCAGCAACAACTCCAGCGGGATGGCGTGCGGCACCGCCGAGAACTCCTACGCCACCCTCGACTCGCTCGTGCTCGTGCTGCCGTCGGGAACCGTCGTCGACACCGGCTCCCCCGACGCCGACGCGGCGCTGCGGGCGGCCGAGCCGCACCTCGTCGACGGCCTCGAACGCCTCCGCCGCCGGGTGACGGGCAACCCGGACTCCGTCGGCCGGATCCGGCGCGCCTTCGCCATGAAGAACACCATGGGCTACGGCGTCAACGCGTTCCTCGACTTCACGTCGCCGGCCCAGCTCCTCGCCCACCTCGTCGTCGGGAGCGAGGGCACCCTCGCGTTCGTCGCCGAGGCGGTCTTCCGCACCGTGCCGCTCCGCCCGCACACCGCGACCGCGCTGGCGATCCTCCCCGACCTGGAGGCCGCCACCCGCGCGCTCCCCGAGCTGGTCGCCACCGGCGCCGCGACCCTCGAGCTCATGGACGCCACCAGCCTCCGGGTCGGCCAGGCACAGGCCGACCCGCCCGCGGCGCTCGTCGGCCTGGACGTCACCACCGAGGCCGCCCTGCTGATCGAGTACCAGTCGGACACGCGGGACGAGCTCGAGGCGATGACCGCCGCGGGATCCCGGGCGCTCGCGGCACTGCCCCTCCTGCGGCCCGCCCCGCTCCTGGCCGACGCCGCCCACCGCGCCACCGCCTGGAAGCTGCGCAAGGGCCTGTACGCCGCGGTCGCCGGCGCCCGCCCACGGGGCACCACCGCGCTGCTGGAGGACGTCGTCGTGCCCGTCCCGGCGCTCGCGGCGACGTGCGCCGCGCTGCAGGACCTGTTCGAGCGGCACGCCTACCGCGACAGCGTGATCTTCGGCCACGCGAAGGACGGGAACGTGCACTTCATGCTCACCGACCGGTTCGAGACCGACGAGCAGCGCGGCCGGCTCGCCGCGTTCACCGAGGACCTGGTCGACCTCGTCCTCGGCGCCGGCGGGAACCTCAAGGCGGAGCACGGCACCGGGCGCGCCATGGCCCCCTTTGTGCGCCGCCAGTACGGGGACGAGCTCTACGACGTGATGCGGTCCCTGAAGCGGCTCCTCGACCCGGAGGGGATCCTCAGCCCGGGGGTCGTACTCGACGACGACCCTGAGGCGCACCTCAAGAACTTCAAGCTCGCCGAGCCCGTCGAGGCCGAGGTGGACCGGTGCGTGGAGTGCGGGTACTGCGAACCGGTCTGCCCCAGCAAGGACCTGACCCTCACTCCCCGGCAGCGCATCGTCGCCCGGCGCGCGGCGGCCCGCGCGGAGGCCGCAGGTGACACGGCGCTGCTGCGCGAGCTGGACCGGGACTACGAGTACGCCGGGGTGCAGACCTGCGCGGTGGACGGGATGTGCCAGACGGCCTGCCCCGTGCTCATCAACACCGGCGACCTCGTCAAGCGCCTGCGTGGTGCCGAGCACCGACCCGTGCTCGACGCCGCCTGGACCGCCGCCGCGGGGTCGTGGGGCGCCGTCACGCGCGGCGCGTCCGCGGCGCTGACGCTCGCCGGCCGGCTGCCGTCCGGCCCGGTCACGGCCGCGACGGACCTGGCCCGGGCGGTGCTCGGCGCGGACACGGTCCCGCGCCACACCCCCGACCTGCCGCCGGGCGGCGCGGCCCGGCGCCGGCTCGGGGACGCCGTCGGCGCGGGCCCGGACGCGCCGGTGGCGGTCTACCTCCCGGCGTGCGTCAACACGATGTTCGGGCCGGAAGGGTCCGGGCCGGAGGGCGACGGCGTCGGGGTCACGGCGGCGTTCGCCCGGCTGGCCGAGCGGGCGGGCGCGCGGCTGGTCGTCCCGCCGGGGACGGACGGGCTCTGCTGCGGCACCCCGTGGGCGTCGAAGGGCCACGACGCCGGCCGGAGCGCCATGGCGGCGCGGGTCGTGGACGCCCTGCGCGCCGCGTCCGACGACGGCCGCCTCACCGTCGTCACCGACGCGTCGAGCTGCACGGAGGGCTTCCGGCAGACCCTTGCGGAGTCGGGCATCGAGGTGGAGGACGCCGTCCGGTTCACCGCGCGGGTGCTGCTCCCCCGGCTCGACGTGGCCCCGACCCTCGCCACCCTGACCCTGCACCCCACCTGCTCGTCGGCCCGCCTCGGGCTCGACGACGACCTGACGGCGCTGGCGCGCGCGGTCGCGGACGAGGTGACCGTGCCCGACGCGTGGGGCTGCTGCGCGTTCGCCGGGGACCGCGGCATGCTGCACCCGGAGCTGACGGCGTCCGCCACCGCACGGGAGGCGGCCGAGGTGCGGGCACTGGGCGGCGACGCGCACGCCTCGTGCAACCGGACCTGCGAGATCGGCATGACGCGCGCGACCGGCGCCCCGTACCGGCACGTGCTGGAGCTGCTGGAGGAGGCGACCCGGGGCTGACAGGTCGCCGCCTCACGGGGGCAGCGGCGCCGTCCGGCGGTGGGTCCCGGGCGCGAGCTCCTCCGCCGCGGCCCCGGGCAGGTCCAGCACCGCGGTGGCACCGATCGGCACCACGGCCTCGACCCGCAGCTCGCCGCCCTCGGTCCGCCACGAGACCGACGTCTCGCCGTACGGCGTCAGGTGGCGGGCGGCAGCGTGCGTGAGCCCGCCGCCGGGCCGGGGCGCGAAGCGGATGCGCCGGTACCCGGGCGCGTCCGGCGCCAGGCCGGCGACCACGCGGTGCATCCAGTCGGCGACGGCGCCGAGCGCGTAGTGGTTGAACGACGTCATCTGGCCGGGGTTGACCGTACCGTCCGGGAGCAGGGAGTCCCAGCGCTCCCAGACCGTCGTCGCGCCCTGCTCCACCTGGTAGAGCCAGGACGGGCAGTCGCGCTCCAGCAGCAGGTCGTACGCCGTGTCCAGGTGGCCGTCGGCGCTCAGCGCGTCCGAGACCAGGGGCGTGCCGACGAAGCCCGTCGCGATGCGGTTGTCCGCCTGGCGCACGAGCTCGGCCAGGCGGGACGCCGCGGCCTCCCGCAGGACCGGGTCGGTGATCAGGCCGAACCGCAGCGCGAGCGCGTACGCCGTCGGGGCGTCGCTCGACATCCGCCCGTCGCCGGCCACGTACGCGCCCTCGAAGGCGGCGGCGACCTCGTCCGCGAGCGCCGCGTAGCTGGCGTGCTCGGCGTCCAGGCCCAGCACCTCGGCCATGCGGGCCACCGTGCGCGCCGAGCGTGCGAAGTACGCCGTCGCCACGAGGTAGCGGTCGGTCCGCGCGTCGGCCGGGTCCTCCGGGGGCGCCGCCGGGTCGAGCCAGTCGCCGAGCTGGAACCCGGTGTCCCACAGCCGCGACGGGCCGGCCAGGCGGTCGACCAGGTCGACCCAGCGCCGGGCGCTGTCGAACTGGGCGCGCAGCACGCCCTCGTCGCCGAACCGCTCGTACAGCGTCCAGGGCACGAGCGTCGCGGCGTCGCCCCAGGCCGCGCCGGGGCGCATGGGCGTCCACTTGTCCACCGCGGGGATCACCGGCACGAACCACGGCACGGTGCCGTCCGGGAGCTGTTCGACGGCGAGGTCGCGCAGCCAGCCCGACAGCATGCCGGACACGTCGAACAGCGTCGACGCCGTCGGCGCGAACACCTGGAGGTCCCCGGTCCAGCCGATGCGCTCGTCGCGCTGCGGGCAGTCGGTGGGGAGGTCGACGAAGTTGCCCCGCATGCTCCAGACCACGTTCTCGTGCAGCCGGTTCAGCAGCGGGTCGGACGACGTGAACCACCCCGTGCGCTCCAGGTCGGTGTGCAGGACCCGGGCGACGAGCGCGCCGGCCGCGACGTCGTCGTCCAGCCCGCCGGGGCCGCCCGGCCAGCCGGACACCTCCACGTAGCGGAAGCCGTGGTACGTGAATCTCGGCTCCCACTCCTCGACGGGGCGGCCGGCGAGGGTGTAGATGTCGGCCGACCGCGCGGCGCGCAGGGGCCGCGTGCAGATCTCGCCGTCCTGCAGCACCTCGGCCGTGCGCAGGGTGACCGTGGTGCCCGCCGGGCCGCTGACGCGCATGCGCACCCGCCCGACGAGGTTCTGGCCGAAGTCGAGGATGCGGGAGCCGCTGGGGCCGGTGAGCAGCCGGACCGGCCGCAGCTCCTGCGTCACGCGCACGGGCGGCCCGGTAGGGGCGACGAGGGTCGCGGGGTCGCGGCGCCGCTCCTGCACGCCGTCCCAGGCGGAGTCGTCGAACCCGGCCCGCGACCAGCCGGGCTGCTCCGCCCGCGCGTCGTGGTCCTCGCCGTCGTAGATCCCGCTGCGCAGGATCGGGCTCGGCGCCGACCGCCACGACCAGTCGGTCGGCACGACCTCGCGGCCGCCGTCGGCGTAGACGAGCTCGAGCTGCGCGAGGAAGGACTGGTCGTCGCCGTAGACGTTGCGGAACCCGCCCCGCCAGCCGAGCCGGCCCCGGTACCAGCCGTCGCCGAGCCACGCCCCGATCGCGTTCGCGCCGGTCTCGAGCAGCTCGGTCACGTCATGGGTGGCGTAGCGCAGCCGCTCGCCGTAGACCGTCCACCCCGGCGCGAGGGTGTCGGCGCCGACGCGCCGCCCGTTGATCTCGGCCTCCTGGAGCCCGTGCGCCGTGGCGTACAGGCGGGCGCGCACGAGCCCGGCGCGCACCTCGAACTCCTTGCGGAGGATCGAGGGGCGCCGGTCGTCCGTGTTCGGGTTCTCGTTCAGCGTGGCGCCGACGGGCCGCGCGACCCAGTCGGCGGGGTCGAGCAGCCCCGCCTCCAGGGTGGTGGGGGGTGATGGCGCCGACCACGCCCCGTCCGCGCCGCGCACGGCGACGCGGACGACGGCGACGTCCCGCGAGCCCAGGGGCCGGCCCGGCCAGGCCACGAGCACCTGGTCGGCGCCCTGTTCCGTGCCCTGGTCCGGGTCCTGCGACTCGTGGGACGTCGTCGCGCCGTCCCGTTCGACGTTGACGCGGTACGCGGTCTGTCGCCATCCCTCGGGCGCCGACACGATGCGCCAGGACAGCCGCGGCGCGCGCTCCCCGATGCCGAGGGGCTCACGGTGGTGCTCGACACGCGGCGCCTCGACGACGGGGACGGCGCGGTCGGCGCGGTCGGCGGGCGGGCGACTCACGCCTTCGTGAACCTGACCGCGATCCAGGGCTTGCCCGGCAGCTCGATGTTCGGGCGGGCCGGGTCCTGGGCCCCGCGGGGCACCTTGGCCATGTTGAACGTGCCGGCCGGGGTGACCGTCATGTTCCAGGTGTCGATGATGTCGGCCTTGAACGCCAGCCCGGCGCCGTTCGGCAGCACGGCCGCCCACTGCGTCGGGGTGGCGTCGTCGAAGTACTTCACGAAGTACTGGTTGTCGACGCCGGCGATCTCGTAGTCCCAGTCGGGCTGCAGGGCGTTGATGCCCGGAGCCGGGCCGTCCTCCATGACCTGCTTGAGGAAGGCGAGGCGCGGGGCGCTGGTGCCGTTCAGGGTCCCGCCCTGCCCGAGCCACGAGATGCTGGGCTTCTGCTCGGGGTTGAGCGTCTCGCCGTGGCCGCAGTAGGTGCCGCCGACGAAGGTGTTCCAGAACCGGCTGGTCATCTCCTCGCCGGAGAGCTGGCCCCAGCGTTCGGAGATGTTGCCCTCGTAGGCGACCTCGTCGAACACGACCGGCTTGAGGGCGAACTGCCGGTGCAGGTGGGCACGCAGGCCGTCCATCGAGGCGCCGGCGCTCTGGACGCTCGCGTGCGTGATCCAGGGCTTGCGGGCGTCGTAGTAGATGTTGGCGTTGTGGATCGAGCGCAGCCGGTCGTGCGGGTCGGCGGCCACGAGCACCTGGAACAGGTGGTCCCAGTCGTCGAGCGACTTGCTGTCCACGCCGTCGTACTCGTTCGCCATCGACCACCACACGTTGCGGTAGGCGCCGAACCGGGCGCTGACGTACCGCACGTAGCGCTCGTCGTCGGCGCGCGCCATGTCCGAGTAGCCGCGGTCCTCGTCGTAGGGGTGGTACAGCACCACGTCGGCCTGGATGCCGAGCTCCAGCAGCTGCGCGATGCGGCGCTCGTAGTTTCGGAAGTACGCGGGATCGAACCGGGTCGGGTCCCAGGCGCCGGGCTCCGTGCCCGTGCGCACGAACGGGTCGGTGTACGCGGCGGGGACGTTCGGGAACACCAGCATGCGGATCTTGTTGAACGGCGCCTTGCTCAGGGTGTCCAGCGTCAGCGCGCACTTCTCCTCGCCCTGCAGCGCCCACGAGTACGACGTCGTGCCGATCTGCCGGTACGGCGACCCGTCGGCGTGCACGAAGTGGTACCCGTCCGGCACGACCTGGACCGGCCCGTGGTTGCCCGCGGCGGGCTCCACCACGGTGACCCGCCCGGACCTGCGCAGCGCCCGGACGTTGCTCTCGACGCTCCAGCTCCACGCACCGGTCCGCGGCGGCGAGAAGCGGATGCGGTAGGTGCCCTCGCCGTCGTAGAAGCCGGGCACCTTGATCCGCTGGTCCCCGCTGCGGAACACGCCGGCGAGGGTGACGTCGACGAAGGGGTTGCCCTTGTCGGGGCCGTCGAGAACGATCTCGTGCAGGCCCCAGCGCTCGGCCGTGCCGGGCCCGGGCGCAGCGGGTGCGACAGGTGCCGCGGGCGCCGTCCGCCCCGACGCGGACGCGGACGTGGGCAGTCCGACCGCGGCGGCGGCGCCGAGAATCGCTGCCCCGGTGACGGCCGTCCGTCGTGTGATCTCCATCGATCCTCCAGATGACGTTGAGCGGGTGTCTCGCTCCGGCACGCTACACGCAGGGTGACTATTCTCGCTAGCCTGCATATTGATGCACAACGACGGAGGGGCACGGTGCCGCCGGACGCACGAGGCGCCCACCCCGGGAGAACCGGGGCGGGCGCCTCGTCGCTGTCAGGGCCTGGAAGGCAGACCGGGACTTGCTCAGCCGGTGACGGCGAGCTCCTGCTCCGCCCGCTCGCCGGGCACCGTCGGGACGGGCCGCGGCTCGCCCTCGTCGGACGGCCGCGTCTCGCTCGGAGCGGCGGGCGCGGGCGTGGCCTCGCGCTCGTCGCTCTCGTCGGAGGGCCGGGTCTCGCTCGGGGCTGCCGGGGCGGGCGTGGCCTCGCGCTCGTCGCTCTCGTCGGAGGGGCCGGAGTCGCTCGGCGCGGCCTCGGCAGGCTGAGACACGGCGGACGGCACGGCCGACGGCTCCTCCGGGACGGCGGCGCTGGCCTGCGTGCAGGCCGTCGCCAGGAGCGCGACGGCGAGCGCGCCGCCCGCAGCGACGACACCGCGGCCGGCGGAGCTCCAGGCACCGCGACGGTGGGTCGGGACGGTGGACGGCTGGACTGGGGTGTTCTTTTCGATGGTCACGCAACGGTCAGTGTGCGGCGGAGCGTGAACCATGATGGCTTCGGGATGTGACGTGGTCCACATCGGCAAGGTGTCATGACGAGGGCCCTGCCGGACACCGACCATCTCGCAGACCCGCTCCCATCCACTGGAGACAACCCTGTCCACCCATGCCGAGCAGCGTGACCTCGACCCGGGCACGCTCACACCTCAGCAGACCGAGGTACTGGTCGACGAGCACGCGCGCGCCGTGCACCGCTACGTGCGCACCCGGCTGAGCGCCGCGGAGGCCGAGGACGTCGTGGCCGAGGTGTTCCTCATCGCCTGGCGCAAGGGCGAGGTCCCGGACGAGCCACGAGCCTGGCTGCTCGCGATCGCCCGGCGGGTGCTGGCCAACCAGGTCCGGGCCGAGCAGCGGCGCACCGCGCTCGCGGATCGCGCCGTGCGGCATCCCGCACCACCCGGGCCGGACGACGCACGGCTGGTCGACGAGCTCGACCTGCTCCAGCGGGCCCTGGCGCTCCTGCGCCCGGCCGACCGCGAGGTGGTCGAGCTGCTGGCGGCCGCGGAGCTCAGCACCGGCGAGATCGCCCGCGTGCTCGGGTGCTCGGCCGCGACCGCGGCCGCCCGGGTGTACCGGGCCCGACGGCGGCTACGGGCCGCGTACCGCACGGTGACCGAAGGCCAGGAGGACTGACATGAGACCGCTGACGAGAGCGCAGAACGACCCCCTGGCACGAGCCCGCCGGGCGCTGGACCAGGTCGACGGGGAGCTGGACCTGGCCCGCCTCCACGCCGTCACCTCGGGGCACCGCCGGCCGGACCCGGACCTGGTTCCCCTGGACGACGACCCCGACTCCCAGGTCGAGATCCTCAGGTCCGGGCAGCGCCCCACGCAGCCCCGCCGTCGGGCGGCCGTCTGGGCGCTGGCCGCGACCGTGGCGCTGCTGTGCGGCGCGGGGGTCGGCACGGCGATGCTGTGGCCCGGGGGCGACGAGACCCCTCCCGGGTCGCGGGTTTCCGTGTCGCCGAGGCCCGAGGTCACCGAGCCGCCCCGGTCTCCCGAGCCCGCGCCGAGCACGAACCCGCGCGAGTGCTCGCCCGCACGGCCGACGCCGTCGGCCACCCCGCGCACCCCGCGGCCCACCACGGACGAGCGCGCGTCGGAGGCGTGCCAGTCCGGGCCCTCGGACCGGGCGGAGGCCGTGCCCTGAGGCGCGCGCTTGCCTCTGCCCTTGGGGCACATAGTCCACTCGGGGGTGGATCAGCCGATCCGCTCCCGAGTGAAGGATCGTTCATCGTGCGCACACCAGAATCCGGCCGGCCCCAGGGCCTCGACCTCTCGCGCCCCTTCGGCGCCCACCTCCGCATGAGCTGGTGGAAGCCGCTGGTGGTCATCGTCGTGCCGCCGCTGGCGATGGTGGTGCTGCAGGTCGTCCTCTACCAGGTCGTGGGCGTCCTCGAGGGCTCGGACGACCCGATGTCGGCCACGTTCACGCCGCTGAAGCTCCTGGCGATCAACCTGAGCGTGATCCTCGCGGGCGTCCTGGCGATCCTGCTGCTGGCGCGGCTGGCCGGGGTCCCGTGGCGCAGCCTGATCAGCTCGCCCCGGGCGTTCGACGGGACGCGCCTGGCGGAGTACCTGGTGGGCGCTGCCCTGCTGGTAGGGGCCGGGATCGGCGTCGTCGCGCTGGTCGCGCCCGAGTCGCCGGGCTGGGTCGCGTTCGGCGTCTCGGGGACCACGGTCCTCATGCTGGTCGTCACGCTCCTGAGCACCCCGCTCCAGGCCGTGGGCGAGGAGCTGATGTTCCGCAGCTCGGTGCTGCCCGCCGCCGCGTCCTGGGTGCGCGCCGTCCGCCCGGCCCTCGCCGTCGGCCTCGTGGTGTCCAGCCTGGCCTTCGCGGTGGTGCACGGCTCCAGCGATCCCTGGCTGTTCGGCTACTACACGTTCATCGGCGCCGCCACGGCCCTCATGGCGATCATCAGCCGCGGCATCGAGGCACCGGTCGCGTTCCACGTCGCGAACAACGTCCTGTTCTCGAGCGTCAACACCCTGATGGCCGACGGCGAGGGCTACACCATCGACCGGTCGACCGACACCGGCGACGCGTCCCTGCTGATCCTCGCGGGCGTCAACGTGGCCATGGTCGTCCTGGTCTGGATACGCGAGCGCCGCGCACGATGACCTGGAGCACGCGCGAGGTGGCCGAGCTGTCGGGCACGACGGTCAAGACCGTGCGGTACTACCACCAGGTCGGCCTGCTCGACGAGCCCGACCGGGAGCCCAACGGCTACAACAAGCGGTACGAGGTGCGCCACCTGACGCGCCTCCTCCAGATCAAACGGCTGACCGGCCTGGGCCTGTCGCTGGCCCAGGTGGCGGAGCTGGGAACAGCGGCGCACGACGGACGCCCCTCCCTGTTCCAGGAGATCGACGCCGAGCTCGAGGCCACGGTCGAACGGATCCAGGGCATCCGGCAGGAGCTGGCCGCGCTGTCCCGGCCGGGCGCGACGCCGGACGTGCCCGCCACGTTCCACGACGTCGCACGGCCGCTCCGCGACAACGACCGCGCGCTCCTGACGATCTACGCCCAGCTGTTCTCCGCGGAGTCGATGGACACGCTGCGCGGCGTGCTCGCGGCCAACCCCCACGAGGCGGTCGACGAGGCGTTCCGCGACCTCCCCGCGGACGCCGACGAGGCCACGCGGCAGGCGCTCGCCGAACGGATGGCGCCGTTCGTCGGCGCCAACGGGTCGGTGACGCTGGAACCGAAGGCCACGACAACCCGCCAGGCCGAGGCGGCGCGGAACGCCGTCGGGCAAGCCCTGCAGGCTTTGTACAGCTCGGCGCAGCTGGACGTGCTGCGGCGGGCCCACGAGCTCAGCGAGGCGGAGGCGAAGCCAGAGGCGAAAACGAAGGCGAAGCCGAAGGGCCCCTAGGAACCGCGGCTCACCACAGGCCGCCCTTGCGGCGCTTGCTGCTCCCCCACAGCCGCTTGGCGAGGTTCTTGCTCCGGCCCTTGGTCGTGCTTCCCCACAGGCCGCGCTTCCAGCTCTTCGCGCGTGACTTCCTACCCCACAGACCAGCCATGAGCGACCCCCTCGCGTGCGGACAGGCCTCCAGGCTACGGACGCGCCGCGGCCGGGTGCATCACAACCCGCCGGGTTGACAGGGGTCGGCGCGGGCCGCGGCGGCGCCGGACGGCCGCGGCGAAGCAACGGCGTCGGCGATCGCCCGGGATACGTCGTCTCGCTTACTGGGCGGCTGCCGGCTCAGAACGGCGGCTCGCCGGGTTCGGATGGGGCGGTGAATTCGGAGGGATCAGAGGTGTCGGCGGTCGAGGGTGCGGCCGTCTCCGGTGCGGTCGCGGCATAGGCACGAGGCAGTCGGCGCCCGGTGAGGGCACGCAGAGTCAGGTCCCCGCTCGTTGCCGGGTCGACATCGTCGAGATCGACCCGGGCGTCCAAGACCGTCGGCGGTCGGGTATGCGTCCGGCCCGCCGGTGTGGTCCAGGTCGTGATCCCGGTGCTCGGGTCGCGCACGACACCCCAACCGGCGTGCGTCTTGAGCAAGTGGTGCCGTCGGCACAGCGCGTGGAGGTTGTCGGCACGGGTCTGCCCACGCGCGTCCTTCCCGACTGCGGACTGACCGGCTTCCTGGTCGTGGTCGAACGGCTCGATATGGTCCAGATCGCATGTTGCGGCCCGAGAGTCGCAGCCGACGAAGGTGCACGTCCCATCCCTGGCCTCCACCGCCGAACGAAGTACCCGGCCCGGCTTGTACGACGTGGTCGAGTAGTCGGTGAGCACACCGGTAACCGGGTCGGTCAGAAGCCGCTGCCACGTGGCGTCCTCGGCCAGGATTCGGACGACGTCCGCCGGGACCGGGCCGAACCCGTCCAGGTCACCGGGCGCGTCATCCAGACCCAGGAGCGTGCTCGCCGGCACGGTCACCCGTACGACCGGCCGTGTGGGCGTCACCCGCACGACCGTCCGGCGGACGACGGGCGCCTGACCACCGCATGTACAGACAGGACCGGCATCTCCGGCATCCGTGTCAGTGCTGACGTTCGCTGTCGCACTCGTCTCCGCGTCCGTGCTCGTAGTCGCGCCCGCGGCTGAGCCCGAACCCACGATCGAGCTTGTGGTCACGCCCTCGCTTGTGGATATGGCCTCGCCCACCTGAGTCGTCGCCGTGAAGCGATCCCCAGGAACGAGCCGACCGGTCACGATCCCCGTCAGACAGTCCGCACGGAGCTGACCCAGAGTCCGCTCCTCACCA
>NZ_JBHVEG010000014.1:0-63837 GCF_042802395.1 Promicromonospora sp. NPDC057488 | reverse complement strand
GGGTCGGCCTGCTGCCGACCCACGGCACCAGAAGCTCCAGATCTTCCAGCTGCCCACGGGCACATACGAGACCCCCGCGTCGCTGGCCTTCCAAGGCGGCCGATGGCGAGAACGCCGGCAGTTCGCCGCCACGGCTGTGCTCGTTCGGCATCCGGAGGGCGACCTGCTCATCGACAGCGGGTTCGGGGCGCACGCGGACGAACACATCAGGATGCTGCCCGCGTACAGGCGTTCACCGCACACGATCGGTCTGACCGCGAGCGAGCAGCTGGACGCCGTCGGCTACGACCGCGACTGCCTGCGCGGCGTGATCCTGACCCACTCGCACTGGGACCACGTCAGCGGGCTGGACTCTCTCGACGTGCCGGTCCTCGTACCCCAGGCGGAGCTCCGGTACGCGGACCGGAACCGCGGCGACCAGGTGTTCGGGCGGGTCGCAGCAGGGCATGAGCTCCGCACCTACGACTTCGACGGGCCGGCACACCTCGGCTTCGCGGCAAGCCATGACCTCCACGGGGACGGCAGCATCATGATCCTGCCGGCGGTCGGTCACACCACTGGTTCGGTGGTGGTCGTCGTCACGGTGCACCCGGATCGGCGCTTCGCCTTCATCGGGGACCTCACCTGGCAGCTCGACGGGATCGCCCAGGGCGTGCAGAGACCTTGGCTGATGCGCGTGCTCGCCGACAGCGACACAGCACAGATCCGGAAGGACCTTGGCCGCGTGCTGGCCTTCCCGCGTGACGTACGGATCGTGCCCGCTCACGACGGGCGGGCCTACGACGACATCCCGTACCTGCTCCCGGAGCTCAGGCCCGGTCAGTGAGATCAGTGCTCGCGCGGGTCCCGCAGGGCCGCCATGGCCTCCATGAGCGTCGAGTGGACGTAGGTCAGCTCGGGCGTGGCGTACGACTCCCAGTCCTCGTCGCCGACCGGCTCCGTCCAGTCGCCGTCCCCGTCGACGTCGGCCCCCTCGACGTCGGCCCCTGCGGCACCGCCCGCGGCATCGTCCGACGGGTTGTGCTTGTAGACCCACCACAGGTGACCGAACGGATCCGCGAAGCGGGCAAGCACGTCGCCCCAGAACTCGGTCGGCTCGGTGACGACGCGCGCCCCTGCCCGAGTGGCGCGCTGCAGGGTCGCGGCCGGGTCCTCGACGTAGACCCGGACGAACGCCGGCGTGTAGGGCCACTGCGGCTTGCGGTCCGCGATCGTGATCGTGGAGTCGCCGATCCGGACCTCGGAGTGCAGCACCAGTCCGTCGGTGTCGGCGGTCCGGGCTTCCGGAACCTCGGTCGCGTCGAAGACGTCGAGCAGGAAACGGATGAGGCCGGCGGCGTCGTCCGACCAGATGAAGGGGTCGACCGTCGCCGATCCGGCAGGGGCGGCAGGAACGGTGTGGGCGGTGGGAGCGGACATGGGCTCTCCTCGTTCTCGATGGGACCGCCAGTCTCGTCGCCCTTCCGGACAGTATCTGGCCACTTGTCGATCTAGCCTGAGGAGATGTCGACCAGTTCCCGCGCCCTCGAACTGCTCGGGCTCCTGCAGAACCGGCGGCACTGGCCGGGCGGCGAGCTCGCCGACCGCCTCGGGGTCAGCCCGCGCACCCTGCGCCGCGCCGTCAGCGGGCTGCAGGACCTCGGCTACCCGATCATGACGACCCGAGGAACGGGCGGCGGCTACCAGCTCGGCGCCGGTGCGTCGCTCCCGCCGCTCGTGCTCAGCGAGGACGAGGCCGCGGCCACGGTGCTCGGGCTCAAGGAGATCGCCACGGGTGCCCACCCGGCCTCCGCGGACGACGCCGTGAGCGCGATGGCGAAGATCGTGCAGGTGCTCCCGCCCCGCATCCGCGGCAGGATCGACAGCCTGCGGGCCGTCGCGGTCCCCGCGAGCGCCGAGCAGCGGGCGGCCATCGGCGATGTCACGGCGCTCACCACGCTGGCGCTCGGGTGCCGTGACGGCGACACGGTGGAGTTCTCCTACCGGTCCCACGGTGGAGACGAGTCCCGGCGGAGCGCGCAGCCGCACCGGATCGTGAACGTGGACAACCGGCTCTACCTCGTCGCCTGGGACCTGGACCGTGCCGACTGGCGCACGTTCCGGGTCGACCGCGTCACCGGACCGCGCCGCACCGGGAACCGGTTCGCACTGCGTCAGCTGCCCGGCGACGACCCCGTGGCCTTCGTGAACGCCCGGATCGGCGACCTGTCGTCGCGCTTCCGCGTGCGCGCCACGGTGCACGCGCCCGTCGAGCGGATCAAGGCCGAGATCGTGCACTACGGCACCGTCAGGCCGATCGACGACAGCTCGTGCGAGGTCTGTATCGCCGCCGAGTCGCTGGACTGGGCGGCCTTCTGCCTCGTGGCGATCGGCGCCCCCTTCGTCGTGCACGGACCGGCCGAGGCGGTCGAGTACATGCGGGCCTGGGGTCAGGCGCTGATGCAGGCGACCTCCGGCCCCGAGCAGATAGGTTAGGTCTGCCTTACTCGCTATCGCCGTCGGAGGTCACCATTCGTACCAGGTCGCGCAGGGAACCGCTCCGGCGCCGGACCCTCCACCGGCAGCGTGGCCGCGTCGTCGGGTCGGCGCTGTTCCTCATGGGGCACCAGTCGTGCGAGGCCCTCGTGCCCGTGGCCGTCGGCATCGCCATCGACGCCGCCGTCGTCAGCGGCAGCCCGGCACGCCTGGTCGCGAGCCTGGTCGGCCTGACCCTGCTGTTCACCCTGCTCTTCACCTGCTACCGCTGGTTCTCGCGACTCGGCGACGGGGCGGTGATCGACGAGAGCCACCTGCTGCGAGCCGAGCTCGCCACGCGCGTCCTGGCGCCCGGCGCCGCGCGCCGGCGCCGGCACGGCGAGCTGCTGACGATCGCCTCGTCCGACGCCGACCAGGCCGCGCGCAGCATCATCTGGCTCGCCGGGCTGTGCGGCGCCGGCGCGGCGCTCGCCGTCAGCTGCGCGGTGCTCCTCAGCATCGACCTGGTGCTCGGCGGCGTGCTGATCGGCACGGCCGTGGCCGTCACGTTCGCGCTCAACGCCCTCTCGCCGCTGATCTCCCGACGGGTCGCCGACCAGCAGGAGACGCTCGCCCACGCCTCCGCGCTGGCCACCGACCTCGTCGCCGGCCTGCGGGTGCTGCACGGCCTGGGCGCGCAGGAGCCCGCCGCCGCCCGCTATCGCACCGCCAGCCGCGCCGCCGAGGAAGCGGGTGTCCGCGCGGGGTCGGCCAAGGCCGTGCAGCAGGGTGCGACGGTGCTGGCGGCAACGGTGGTCCTCGCCGTCTCCGTGGGGTTCGCCGGACTGCTTGCGCTCGACGGCACGATCACCGTCGGTGCCTTCATCTCCGCGGTAGGTGTCGCCCAGTTCATCGCCGAGCCGCTGACCGGGGTGGGCCTCTACCTGCAGATCGGCGCCGCCGCGAAGGCCAGCGCCCGCCGGGTGCGGTCCGCGCTGGGCGAGGCGCCCGCCGACCCGGGACCAGCGGTCGAGAGGCCCACGGGAACCGTGCACCCGGTCGACCTGACCGCCGGTGAGCTGGTCGGGATCGTGGCCGGGCCCGACGACGTCGAGCGGGTCACCGCGGCGCTGCGGCTGCCGGCCGGGGCCACCGTGCACGTCGAGCCGCACCACCCGGACCTGTTCGCGGGCTCGATCGGGGAGAACCTCGCGCTGGGCCGCGCCGGCGCCGGCCCAACGGCGTCGACCGATCCCACCGCGTCGATCGACGCCGCGATCGACGCCGCGGGCGCGCGCGACTTCGTCGACGCCCAGCCCGGCGGGCTCGACGCGCGCGTGCGCGACCGTGGGCTCAGCCTCTCCGGCGGCCAGCGTCAGCGGCTCGTCCTCGCGCGTGCGCTGCACACCGGTGCGGACGTCCTCGTGCTGGTCGAGCCGACGACCGCCGTCGACTCGGTGACCGAGGAGGGCGTCGCCGACGGCATCCGAGCACTGCGCCACCACCGGGAGGGCCCCGTCCGCACGACGGTCGTCGTCACCAGCAGCCCGGTGCTGCTCGCCCGGACCGATCGGGTGGTCCTCGTCGAGGACGGGTCACCGCACGTCGTCGGCACCCACCTCGAGCTGCTCGAGATCAACGACCTCTACCGCGAGCGGGTACTTCGATGACGGACACCTTCGCCGAGCGTCTCCCGCTGGCCTCCGCGCCCGGCGTCCGGCGCTCGGTACGCCGCTACGTCCACGCGCACCGTGCGCTGACCGCCACCACGACCGTCCTGGCGGCGCTGGCCGCGGTGTCCGGTCTCGTCGCACCCTGGGCCATCGGTGTCCTGGTGGACACCGTCCTGGGCGGCGGCGAGGTGAGCGACGTCGTCGGCGTCGCGGTCTGGGTGGCGGCGTCCGGGGTGCTCGCCGCCGGCCTCACGGCCGCCAGCGGCGCGCTCGTCTCCCGGATCGGCCAGCGCGTGCTCGCGCGGATGCGGGAGGACGTCGTCGCGACCGCCCTGCGGCTCCCGTCGGAGCGGGTCGAGCGGGCCGGGCGCGGGGACCTCCTCAGCCGGGTCGGGGACGACATCGCCGTCGTCAGCGAGCTGGTCGCGGGGCTGCTGGCGCCCTGGGTCGGCGCGCTGCTCACGGTCGCGCTGACGCTCGCGGGCCTGTTCGCGCTGGACCCGTGGCTCGCGGTGGCCGGCCTCACCGCGATCCCGGTCTACGTGCTGGCACTGCGCTGGTACCTGCCGCGGGCAGCGCCGCGCTACAGCGCGGAGCGCGCCGCGTTCGGCGACCGGGCCGAGGCGCTCGTCTCGTCGCTGGAGGGGCTGCCCACCGTGCACGCCTACCGCGTCCAGGAGGCGCACGCGGCGGGCATCACGGAGTCCTCGGACCGGGCGCGGAAGATCTCCAAGGAGGTCCTGTGGTTCAGCACGGCCTGGGGCAAGTGGCTCAACATCGCCGAGCTCGTCGGGATCGGGTCGATCATCACGGTCGGGTTCGTCCTCGTGTCGCGCGAGGCGGCGACGATCGGCGCGGTGACCGCCGCCGCGCTGTACTTCATCCGGCTCTTCAACCCGATCGGTCTGATCATCTTCAGCTTCGACGCCGTCCTGTCGGCGGTCGCGAGCCTGCGGCGGATCGTCGGCGTGATCGAGGCCGGTGCGGACCTCGCCGTGGCACCCCCGATGTCCGGCCGCGCGGCAGGTGCGGTCTCGGGCCGCGGGATCACCCACCGGTACGGCGAGCACGAGGCGCTGCACGACGTGTCCGTCGACCTGGCTCCCGGTGAGCAGGTCGCGCTGGTCGGCGCGAGCGGTGCGGGCAAGTCGACGCTCGCGGTGGTCCTGGCTGGGCTGACCGAGCCGAGCGAGGGCACCGTGAGCGTCGACGGCGGACCGGTGTCGCGCCTGGCCGGCGCGCACCCGCGGCCCGTCGTGCTCGTGACCCAGGAGGCGCACGTCTTCGCCGGTTCTCTCGCCGACAACCTGCGCCTGGCCCGCGCCGACGCGACCGACGACGACGTCGGCGCGGCCCTGGCGCTGGTGGGTGCCACGGGATGGGTCACGGCGCTGCCCGAGGGCATCGACACCGTCGTCGGGGAGCTCGGGCACAAGCTCGCCCCCGACCAGGTCGCGCAGGTCGCGCTGGCCCGCGCCGCGCTGGCCGACCCGGCGGTCGTGATCCTGGACGAGGCCACGGCCGAGTCGGGCAGCCGGAGCGCGAGACGCCTGGAGGACGCCGCGGCCGCGGTGCTGGCAGGACGGACGGGCCTCGTCGTGGCGCACCGCCTCCGGCAGGCGCAGACTGCCGACCGGGTGCTCGTGATGGCGGACGGGCGCGTCGTCGAGGAGGGCACCCACGAGCAGCTGATGACCGAGGACGGGCTCTACGCGCGGCTGTGGGCGGCCTACGACGGCGGGCCACGGTAGGGGGCGGGCCGGCCCTGCCGAGCGAGCCTGCCTGCCCCCTGGTCGTGCCTGGTGGCGTCCGTCACCAGGTGACGGCGGGCCCCACCCGGTCGACGACCGTGCTCGTGCCGCCGGAGCTGGACGTCCAGGTGGTCGACGGCGTGAACGACCGGGCGGCGACGTCCGCGGCGGTGACCGTGTGCGACGCGAAGGCGCAGGTGTACGAGCGCTGCGCGGGCAGGTTCAGGTACCGGCAGTTCTGCGCGGACTGCGAGGGGTTCAGGGAGTCCAGGTTGCCGGTCGGCACGACCGTGGTCGCGGCACCGGACCTGTTGTGCACCGTGTAGCTGAACCGCAGCACGTCGCCCACCGCGTACCCGGCCGGCTTCGGGTTGGTCAGCACGCCTCCGACGACCTCGATCGTGCCGGCCGTGGCGGACGTCCCGGAGAGCAGCCAGTCGAGGTCGAACGAGGCGAACCGGATGCCGCCGTTGCCGCCCTCGGGCTCGTACAGCAGGCCGACGTTCCCGTCGGGCAGCGTCGCGAGCGTCGAGTACGCCATGCCCGCCGGCTGGAAGGTGCGGGACGTGGGCCAGGTCGCCCCGTCGTCGTAGCTGATCCGGATCACGCCGTTGCTGCGCGACGACGTGGAGCCTGCGTTGGAGAACAGCAGCACCTTGGCCTGGGCCGAGCCCTGCGCCGCGTTCGGGTAGGCGCGCACGATCGAGGCGTTGTTCGTGGGGTCCGGCAGCTCGCTGTCCACCGTCACCGCACCGTAGGTCACGCCGCCGTCCGTCGAGTAGGCGACCTTGCGGTAGCCGGACCGGGCGGAGTCGCGCGAGTTGAGCATGACGCGACCGTCGGAGAGCTCGACGGTCTTGTTCTCGTCCATGCCGGTGCCCACGGGCGTGCCGGCCTGCCAGGTCGCGCCGTGGTCGTCGGAGTAGACGGACACGGCCTGGTAGGCGCCGGACGCGTTGGTGATCGTGTACTGCTGCAGCAGGCGCCCGGCGTGCGGGCCGTACTTGAGCTGGATGCCCTGGCCCGACGCCGCGAACCGGGACCGCCAGCCCAGGTCCGCCGTGATGTCCGCGGTGATCGTGCGGTGCGACCACGTGACGCCGTCGTCGGTCGAGGTCGACACGTTGGCGTGGATGACGTTCCGGTCCGTGGGGTCGACGCCCGGCTGCGAGTTGCCGAAGCCCCGGTCGTAGGACTTCACGTGGAAGCTGAGGACGGCGCCGGTCTCGCGGTCCACGACGTAGCTCGGGTCCGAGTAGCCCTCGACCGGGGCCGGCGTGCGGCCCGCGGCGACGACGGTCTGCGGTCCCCACGTGGCGCCGTCGTCGGTGGAGCGGCGCTGGAGGATCGAGTTGGGTCCGGGGGAGTCGGCCCCGGTCGGGCGCCCGTCGTAGGACGCCAGCACCGTGCCGCTGTTGGTCACGGCGAGCGCGGGGATCCGGTAGTTCGGGAATCCGCCGATGCCGTTGGTCGCGAGCTGCTGCTCGGTGTAGCTGCCGGCGCCGCCGGTCGCCGGAGCGGCGTCGAAGTCGGGTGCCGGTGCCGCGTGGTGGGCCACCGCGGTCGCCGCGGGGACGAGCGCGACGGTCGCGCCGAGAGTGAGTGCCGCGGTGAGGCCGAGCGCGGTTCGCGCTGTCGTGCGAAGGGTTCCGAGCATGTCGTTCCTTCCGGTCGGTGCGGCTCGGCGGTGCCGGTTCTCCGGCACGGGAGAGCGCGCGGCGGCACCGCCGAGACGTTAGACAGATGACGTCAGATGTCTGACGTGGGAACGGTAGGTGTCCTTCCGGCGCTGGTCAAGGCCCTGCGGCCTACAGGCTCTGCGGCCTACAGGCCCTGCCAGTCCGGCTTGTCGGCGTACGTCTGCCGGTAGTAGTCGCCGAGCTGCAGCCGGGAGGCGGCCGCGTCGTCGACCAGCACGGTCGCGTGCGGGTGCAGCTGCATGATCGTGGCGGGCCACATCGCCGAGACCGGGCCCTCCACGAGCTGGTGCACCGCCTCGGCCTTGGCGCGCCCGGACGCCAGCAGCACCAGGTGCCGCGCCGACATGATCGTGGCCAGGCCCTGGGTCAGGCAGTGCCGCGGGACCTGGTCGACCGATCCGCCGAAGAACCGCGCGTTGTCCTCGCGGGTCTGCTTCGTCAGGGTCTTGATCCGGGTGCGGGAGGCGAGCGAGGAGCCCGGCTCGTTGAACGCGATGTGCCCGTCCGTGCCGATCCCCAGGATCTGCAGGTCCACGCCCCCGGCGTCCTGGATGCTCGCCTCGTAGGCGGCGCAGGCTGCCGGGAGGTCGGACGCCAGCCCGTCGGGTCCCTGCACCGCGCCGGCGGGCAGGTCGACCCGGGAGGCGAACTCCTTCTCGATGACGTTGCGGTACCGCTCCGGGTGGTCGGCGGGCAGGCCCACGTACTCGTCGAGCATGAAGGCGCGGGCGCGCGCGAACGAGAGCCCGTCCTTGTGCCGGGTGGCCAGCTCGTCGTACACCGCCAGGGGTGAGGACCCCGTGGCCAGGCCGAGCACCGTCTCCGGGTTGGCGCGCAGCAGGCCCTCGACGGCGTCCGCCGCCAGCCTCGCCAGCTCGGCCGCCGGCGCGATCACGACCTCCATCAGCTCCTCGTCCCGTCGTGGGGCGCGGTCACGATCGTGCCGTCGTCGCGTCGAGCGCCCGGTCGATCGGCTCGTAGTGCGAGACGACGGCCGCGCGGAAGGCCGCGACGTCGCCGGCCTCGGCCGCGTCGAGCATGAGGCCGTGGGCCCGCGCCGTCTGGTCGAAGTCCGCCGCCACGGCGAGCCCGAGCTTGGGGACCACCGCGGTGTGCACGTCCCAGAACGCCGCCACGAGCTGGCCGACCAGCGAGTTGTCGAGGCGGGCGAGCAGGCCGGTGTGGAACGCGCGGTCCTGCTTCGGGAAGCTGCGGTTCTCGGCGGCGGCGGCGACCATCTCGTCCACGAGCGCGTGCAGCTCGGGGTTGGACGTCCCGGCCAGGCTCCCGACGATGCGGTGGGCCATGGCGTGGTCGAGGGCCTGCCGTACCTCGACGACATCGCGCAGGGCGCGCAGGTCGTCCCCGGGGCTGAGTACGCCGCGGAACACGAGGGCCTCCACCAGGCCGTCGAGCGACATGTTCCCCACGAACGTCCCGTGCCCGTGCCGTACCTCGACGATGTCGAGCGTCGACAGGGTGCGGATCGCCTCGCGCACGCTGGAGCGGGAGACGCCCAGGCGGTCGCACAGCTCGGACTCCGTCGGCAGCGGATCCCCGGGGCGCAGCCCCTCGGCGAGGATGAAGTCCTTGATCTGGTCCGCTGTCGCGGTCCTGCGCGGCGTGGCCCTCGGCCGGTCCGCGGTGTCGGGCACGGGTGAGTCGGAAGCGAGGAAGGAAAAGCTCCTGCGCTCTGGTGACGGCATCTTGACCCCTTCGTTTTCTGGTCCTACTGTCATCCTACTCGACGTCAGACATCAGACGTCGTCTGTCCGGACTGGTCTGGTCCACTGTCAGGAGAACCAATGAAGATTCACGCCAGCTCACCCCCTCGCAGAGGCGCGGTCGCCACGGCAGGAGCTCTCGTCGCCCTGTCCCTCGCCGCGTGCTCCGGCGGAGCCGCGGGCGGTACGTCCGGGGCGGGATCCGCCGCCACGGGCGAGATCGACCAGGACGCCGTCATCGAGGCCGGCATCTCCTACACCCTCTCCGGTGGTTTTGACCCGATGATCACCACCGGTGCGGTGACAGTATCGGCGAACTGGCACGTGTTCGAGGGGCTCACGGAGCTCGATCCCGCGACGCGCGAGGTCTACGCCGCACTGGGCACCGACCTGCCCACCCAGGTGGACGACACGCACTACGAGGTCGACCTGCGCGAGGGCGCCACCTTCCACGACGACACGCCCGTCACCGTCGACGACGTCGTCTACAGCTTCGACCGTGTCCTCGACCCCGAGAACGAGTCGCTCTACGCGGGGTTCATCGACTTCGTCGACTCGGTCACGGCCGTGGACGACGACACGGTCTCCATCAACCTGAAGTACCCCTTCAGCCTGGTGAACGAGCGGCTGTCCGTCGTCAAGATCGTGCCGGAGGAGCTCGTCGAGTCCGACTACGACGCGTTCAACGAGCTGCCGGTCGGCACCGGCCCGTACAAGCTCACCGGCGCGAGGCCGGACGACAAGATCACGTTCGAGCGGTTCGACGCCTACAACGGCCCGCGCCCGGCGCAGTCCGCCGGGCTGGTCTGGAACCTCCTGTCCGACCCCGCTGCCCGCGTCACCGCGATGAGCTCGGGTACCGTCAGCGCGATCGAGGACGTGCCCTACATCGACGTCGCGGCGCTCGAGAGCAGCGCGACGGTCGAGTCGGTCCAGTCGTTCAACACGCTGTTCATGATGTTCAACACCGACCTGGCACCGTTCGACGACCCGCGGGTGCGGCAGGCGTTCTTCTACGCGCTCGACACGGACAAGATCATCGAGACCGGGCTGCTCGGCAACGGCGCCGCGGCCACGAGCTTCCTGCCCGCGGACCACCCGAGCTACCACGAGGCGTCGACCGTCTACTCCTACGACGCCGAGAAGGCGAAGTCCCTGCTGGCCGAGGCCGGCGTCGAGGACCTCTCGGTCACGCTGCTCACCACCGACACCGGGTGGGTCCAGGACATCGCGCCGCTCATCAAGGAGAACCTCGACGCGATCGGCGTGGACACCACCCTCGACATCGGGCAGTCCGGCGGCCAGTACACCAAGGTCGACAACGGTGAGCTCGAGGTCATGGTGGCCCCCGGCGACCCGTCGGTCTTCGGGAACGACCCCGACCTGCTGATGCGCTGGTGGTACGGCGACAACGTCTGGTCCCAGTCGCGCTACCGCTGGGACGACGACCCGAGGTTCGCCGAGCTGCAGGACCTCCTCGACGAGGCCGTGCGCACCGAGGGCGACGAGCAGCAAGAGCTCTGGAACCAGGCGTTCGACCTGATCTCCGACGAGGTGCCGCTCTACCCGCTGCTGCACCGCCAGCTGCCCACCGCCTGGGACGGCGCCCGGCTCGCCGGCTTCCAGCCGCTGCCCGTCACCGGCCTGTCGTTCCTCGACGCCGGCCTCGTCAAGTAGCCGACCCAGAACTGATCCTGCGCCGGGTCCCACGCCCCCCAGAGCGGGGGACCCGGCGCATGGTCCCGAACGGAGAACCACCATGCCCCGCCGCCCCCACGACGAGCCAGGAGGCAGAACGTGAGCGCGCTCCTGCGGCTCGTCGGACGCCGCCTGCTCCAGCTGCCGATCATGATCGTCGGCATCACGGTCCTCGTCTTCTTCGTGATGTCGTTCTCCACCGTCGACCCGGCCATCCAGGCGCTCGGCGAGGGTGCCTCGGTCGAGGCGCGCGAGTCGTACCGCGCGGCCAACGGCCTCGACGACCCGCTGCCGGTCCGGTACCTCGACTTCCTCGGCGGCCTGGTGCAGGGCGACCTCGGCACCTACAGCGCCCGTAGCCTGTCGGTGGGCGACGAGGTGGCCCGCGCGCTGCCGATCACGCTCCAGCTCACGTTCATGGGCCTGGCCATCGCGGTCGTGCTCGCGCTGGCCTTCGGCGTCGTCGCGGCACTCTTCCGCGACCGCTGGCCCGACAAGGCGATCCGCGTCGTGTCCGTGGCCTCGCTGGCCACGCCGTCCTTCTGGCTCGCGGTGCTGCTCATCCAGAGCGTCACGCTCGGAGCGGGCCTGCTGCCGGCGAGCGGTCCGCTGCCGGACCCGGCCGAGGACCTCGGTGGTTACCTCGCCCGGATGGCGCTGCCCGCGCTCGCCCTCGCCGTGCCGGTGATCGGCCAGCTGACCCGGGTCGTGCGGACCTCCGTGGTGGAGGAGCTGGACAAGGACTACGTGCGGACCGCGCTCGGCGCCGGCATCCCCAAGCCTGTCGTCGTGGGGCGCAACGTGCTGCGCAACGCGCTCATCACCCCCGTCACGGTGCTCGGCCTGCGGGTCGGCTACCTCATCGGCGGCGCCGTCGTCATCGAGGTCATCTTCGCGCTGCCCGGCATGGGCACGCTGATCCTCAACGGCGTCACCAACAACGAACCCAACCTGGTGCAGGGCGTGACCCTCACCGTGGCTCTGGCGTTCGTGCTCGTCAACATCGTGGTCGACATGCTCTACGTGCTCGTCAACCCCCGGATCAGGACGGTGTGACGTGCGACGACAGCTCACCGAACGACTCTCCGGCCCCGCGCTGCGGCTCCGCGGGCTGCCGCTGGGGTCCAAGATCTCCCTCGCCTTCGTGCTGCTCGTGGTGCTCGCGGCGGTGTTCGCCCCGCTGGTGGCCGTCCACGACCCGCTCGCCACGGGCGTCCCGGTGCAGCCGCCCGGCGGCGAGCACTGGTTCGGCACCGACCGACAGGGGCGCGACGTCTTCGCCCGCGTGGTGCACGGGGCGCGCTACTCCCTGGTGATCGGCCTCGGTGCCACGGCGATCGCCCTGGTCGCGGCCGCGATCCTCGGCTCCGTCGTCGCCACGGCGAACAAGGTGGTCTCCGAGACCCTCATGCGGGTGCTCGACATCATCATGTCGTTCCCCGGCATCGCCCTGGCCGCCGTCTTCGTCGCCGTCTACGGGCGTTCGCTGCCCGTGCTGGTGCTGACGATCGCGTTCCTGTACACGCCGCAGCTGACCCGCGTCGTGCGGGCCAACATCCTCGACCAGTACGGGGAGGACTACGTCGCGGCGACCCGGGTCATGGGTGCGCGCACGACCTGGATCCTCGCCCGGCACGTGGCCCGTAACTGCGCGGCTCCCGTGCTCGTGTTCACGACCGTGCTCGTCGCCGACGCGATCATCTTCGAGGCCTCGCTGTCCTTCATCCAGGCGGGTGTGCCCGACCCGGAGCCGTCCTGGGGCAACGTCATCGCCGCCGGCCGCGACCTCGTCATGGGCGGCTTCTGGTGGGCGACGTTCTTCCCGGGCCTCGCCATCATGCTCACGGTCCTGTGCCTGAACATCCTGTCCGAGGGCATGACCGACGCGATGGTCGCCCCCGCACGCGGTTCCGTCCGTGCGACGGGCGCCGATGCCGACGCCGACGCCGCTGATGCCGGCTTCGTCGCGGACGCCGCGACCGCCCCGCAGGTCGGCCCGGCCGAGCCCACGGTGCCGCTCGCAGAGCGGCTCGCCGCCCTGCGCGTCGCCGAGGCGGCACGCACGGACCGGCGCATCTACGCCGGCGACGCCGAACCACTCCTGGAGGTCCAGAACCTCTCGATCAGGTTTCCGGAACGCCACGGCGACGTGGCCGTCGTCGACGACGTGTCGTACTCGGTGCGGCCCGGCGAGACCATGGCGCTGGTCGGCGAGTCCGGCTGCGGCAAGTCGATCACCTCGCTGGCGGTCATGGGCCTTCTGGACCCGTCGGCGCAGGTCAGTGGCCAGATCCTGTACAAGGGCCGGGACCTGCTCGGCATGCGGGACAGGGAACGTGCGGGTCTGCGCGGCACGGAGATCGCCATGATCTACCAGGACGCGCTCAGCTCGCTGAACCCCTCGATGCTCATCCGTGCACAGCTGCGGCAGCTCACGCGGCGCGGCGGTACCCGCACCGCCGAGGAGCTGCTCGAGCTCGTGGGCCTCGACCCGGCGCGCACGCTCAGGAGCTACCCGCACGAGCTGTCCGGCGGGCAGCGCCAGCGCGTGCTCATCGCCATGGCGCTCACCCGGGACCCGAGCCTCGTGATCGCCGACGAACCGACGACGGCGCTCGACGTCACCGTCCAGGCGCAGGTCGTCGCGCTGCTCGACGAGCTGCGGGAGAAGCTGGGCTTCGCGATGGTGTTCGTCAGTCACGACCTCGCGCTGGTCGCGCAGCTCGCGCACCGCATCACCGTGATGTACGCGGGCCAGGTCGTGGAGCAGGCACTCACCAGCGCCCTCCTGACCGACCCGCGCCACGAGTACACGCAGGGCCTGCTCGGCGCGGTGCTCTCGATCGAGCAGCGCTCGACACGTCTGCACCAGATCCCCGGCACCGTCCCGTCCCCGCGGGACTTCCCGGCGGGCGACCGGTTCGCGCCGCGCTCGTCCCGTCCTGACCAGGGCCTCGACGTCCGGCCAGTCCTGCGCCCCGTCGACGGGGACACCGACCACCTGGTCGCCGTGCCCGGGGAGCAGGGGAGTGCCGACCGGTCGAAGGACACGCCCGTCACCACCGGAGGCCAGCGATGAGCGCCACCACCACACCGTCGCGTCCGGCCGGTCCGGCGGACGCGGAGCCCGTCGTCGAGCTGCGCAACGTGCACGTCGTCTTCAAGGCGCGCACCGGCACCCTGTTCCGCGCGAACCGCGTGCACGCCGTCGACGACGTGTCGGTCCAGGTCCGGCGGGGCAGCACCCTCGGGATCGTGGGCGAGTCCGGGTCGGGCAAGTCGACCATGGCGAAGGTCCTGGTCGGTCTGCAGGCGCCGACGTCGGGCGAGATCCGCTTCCGGGGCGAGCCGGTGCGTTCCTACTCGCCGGCCGTGCGCCGGTCGGTCGGCCGCGTCGTGTCCGTCGTCTTCCAGGACCCGGCGACGGCGCTCAACGCCCGCATGTCGGTACGGGACGCGCTGCGCGACCCGCTCGACGTCCACCGCGTGGGCGACCAGGCCTCGCGCCGGGCTCGCGTCCGCGAGCTGGTGCACCTCGTCGGCCTGCCGTCCTCCGCGCTCGACGCCATGCCCGGCCAGCTGTCCGGCGGGCAGCGCCAGCGGGTGGCGATCGCGAGAGCCCTCGCGCTGGAGCCCGACGTGATCGTGGCCGACGAGCCCACGTCGGCGCTCGACGTGTCCGTGCGCGCGCAGATCCTCAACCTGCTCGCCGACCTCAAGACGGAGCTCGACCTGGGGATGGTCTTCATCTCCCACGACATCCAGACCGTCCGGCACGTCTCGGACGAGATCGTCGTCATGCGCTCGGGCCGCATCGTCGAGTCCGGGCCGGCGGCCCGGGTGCTCGACGACCCGCAGGACGACTACACCCGAACCCTGCTCGCGGCCGCGCCCGCCCTGCTCTAGGGCCGGACGCGTGCCGACGCCGCAACCAGATCCACAGCCAGAAACCAGAACCGGAGCTACTTCGTGACCACGCCCACCTTCCGCGGGATCGTCCCGCCCATCCTCACCCCCCTCACGCCGGACGGTGAGGTGGACACGGCCTCGCTCGAGCGCCTCACCCGCCACCTGGTGGCCGCGGGCGTGCACGGCGTGTTCGTGCTCGGGTCCACCGGAGAGGTCGCCTACCTCACCGACGCCCAGCGCGAGCAGGTGGTGCGCACCGTCGTCCGTGCCGTCGACGGCCGCGTACCCGTCATGGCGGGCGCGATCGATCTCACGACGGCCCGGGTCGCGGGGCAGGCCAGGGCGCTCGCGGCCGCCGGTGCGGACGCCGTCGTGGCGACCGTCCCGGTGTACGCGATCAACGACTACCCGGAGATCGAGCGCCACCTGCGGACGGTCGCCGCGGCCGTCGACGTACCGCTGTTCGCCTACGACGTGCCGGTGCGCGTCCGCACCAAGCTGCCGGTGGACCTGCTGGTCCGGCTCGGCCGCGAGGGCGTGCTCGCCGGGGTCAAGGACTCGTCGGGCGACGACGTCGCGTTCCGCCGCCTCGTGCTGGCCAACGCGGCGGCGGGCTCACCGCTGGCCCTCTTCACGGGCCACGAGCTCGTCGTGGACGGCATGCTCCTGCTCGGGGCGGACGGCGTCGTACCCGGCCTCGCCAACGTGGACGCCGCCGCCTACGTGCGCCTGTGGGACCTGGCGCAGGCTGGCAAGTGGGAGGACGCGCGGGACGAGCAGGACCGGATCGCGGCCCTGTTCGAGATCGTGTTCCAGGCGGCCGGCCGGTCGGGCGACGCGGCCGGGGTCGGTGCCTTCAAGGTCGCGGTGCAGCGGCAGGGCCTGATCGACACCGACACGCTCGCGTACCCGCTCGAGGCGCTCGACGGCGAGGTCGCCGGGCGGATCGAGCAGATCACCCGTGCCGCGGGGCTCCTGGGTGACTGACCCGGCGGCTGCCGGGGTCGTCGTCGGCGTGGATCTCGGTGGCACCAAGATCGCCGCGGCGACGGTGACGGCCTCCGGCGGGCTGGGTCCGCTGCGCTCCGTCCCGACGCCGGGCCAGGACGGTCCGGACGCGGTGCTCGACGCCGTCGCGGGGCTGGTGCGTGCCGTCGTCGACGCGGCGGGCGCACCGCTCCGCGGCGTCGGGGTCGGCACGGCGGGGGTCGTGGACGTGTCGCGGGGCGTCATCGTCTCGGCGACCGACACGCTGCCCGGCTGGCCGGGCACCGACGTCGCCGCCGAGGTACGACGGCGTCTCGTCGACGTCGTGGCCGGCCCGGGCCCGCTGGCCGTCTTCGTGGAGAACGACGTCGACGCGCACGCGGCCGGCGAGGCGTGGCTCGGCGCCGCCGCGGGGGCGGACAGCGCGCTCCTGGTCGCGGTCGGCACCGGGGTCGGCGGCGCGGTCGTGCTCGACGGCCGCCCCGTGCGGGGCGCGCACCACCTCGCGGGCGAGATGGGCCACGTGCCGGTGCCCGGCGCCGAGGGGCTGCCGTGCACCTGCGGCCGGCCCGGGCACCTCGAGGCGATCGGTGCCGGCCCGGCGATCCACCGCCGCTATCTCGCCCTCGGCGGCGACCCTGCCGTCCGGGACACGCGCGAGGTCGTGGCGTTGGCCCGAGCCGGTGAGGAGCTCGCCGGCTCGGTGGTCCGGGCCGCGGCCACGGCGGTGGGACGGGCGACGGCAGGGGTCGTCACCGTCCTGGACCCCGAGGTCGTCGTGGTCGGCGGCGGCGTCGCAAACGCGGGCGAGGTGTGGTGGTCCGCCTTCGAGTCCGCGCTGCGGGCCGAGGTGGTCGACGTGCTCGCCGACCTGTCCGTCCGGCCCGCGGCCCTCGGTGCTGCGGCCGCCGTCCTGGGCGCCGCGCGCGGCGTGCACCAGCTCTGCTCGGCGCCCGGCGGGAAGCCGGCTCCGACAACCCCCGGAAGGACCGTGGAATGACAGGGACGACGCGGAACGAGATCACCTGGACCCGCCAGGCCGTGCTCGACGCGATGCGGGGGCGGCTCACCGTGTCCTGCCAGGCCTACCCGGGTGAGCCGCTCCGCGACCCTCGGACCACCGCGCAGATGGCGCGCGCCGTGGTCGACGGTGGCGCCGCGGCGGTGCGCGTCCAGGGACTGGCCGACATCGCCGCGGTCGTGGCAGCGGTCGACGTCCCGGTCGTGGGGCTGTGGAAGGACGGCGGCGACGGGGTCTTCATCACGCCCACGCTGGACCACGCGCGCGCCGTCGTCCGGGCGGGCGCGCACGTCGTCGCGCTCGACGGGACGCGCCGCCCGCGACCCGACGGGCGGACGCTCGCCGAGACCGTCCGGTCGCTGCGCGAGGAGTCGGACGTCCTGGTGATGGCGGACTGCGGTTCGCTGGCCGACGCGCTCGCCGCGCAGGACGCCGGCGTGGACCTGCTCGGGACCACTCTCGCCGGGTACACCGGAGAGCGGGCGAAGACGCAGGGGCCCGACCTCGAGCTCGTGGAGGAGCTCGTCCTCGGCTGCGAGCTCCCGGTCGTCGTCGAGGGTCGGGTCCACACACCCGACCAGGCCGGTCAGGCCCTTCGGCGTGGGGCGTTCAGCGTCTGTGTCGGCACCGCGATCACGCACCCGACGACGATCACCTCCTGGTTCGTCGCGGCGCTCGACTAGGCGTCCGGCACGTCAGGAGGCGAGGCCGGCCACCGCGTCGCGGTCCGCGGGCAGCCCGACACGCATCCGTGCGAGGTTCGCGTTGCCGTCATGGCCGTCCCACAGGCTGTCGTTGGCGACCAGCTCGCGCAGCACTGCCTTCTGGGCCTCGTCCAGGTTCCGCGGGGGATCGGGCCGGACACCCGGCTGGAACTCCACGCCGGGAAACGCCTTGAGCAGGATCGGGCCCCAGGTCATGTTCGCCCACAGCCCGCCGGACGCGGCCCGGATCACGGGCAGGCACGCGGGCAGGAGCTCGGCGAGCCCTACGTCGCGGGCCAGGAGGTTCGCCAGCAAGGTGAAATGGACCCGCATGTCGAATCTCGAGGGGCGGCGGGCGAACCACTCGTCCGCCGCCAGCGGGTCGTGCAGTGCCTCGACGAGCAGGGCGGTGGCCTCGGCCGAGTCCGTGAGCGACAGCGCGGCACAGGCACGGATCGCGAGGTCGTCGTCGGCCAGCCACCGGGTGGTGTCTGCCCCGAGGTCGCCCACGCCGAGGACGAGCACGGCGCGCTCGTCCCGCCCGGACGCCGCGTCCACCGCGGCGGTCAGCGGTCCGGCCAACGCTTCTGGGTCCGGCTGGACCGCTGCGAGACGCACGTAGGCGTCAAGGGATGCGAGGCGCACTGCCTCGTCCTCATCGCCCAGGTACGTCGAGACAGATGCCAGCGCCTCGCCGCATGCGGCCGGCAGCTCGGCGATCGACCGGGCCCACAGGTAGTTGCTGACGTCGGAGTCCCACACCGACTCGTCGTCCGCCGCCATCGCACGATAAAAGGCCTCGACGTCCTCGTCCGTTGGCTCGGCACCGTCCGACTCGCTCGCGTCCTCGTGCCAGGACGCGCTGTCTCCGACGGCGTCGACCCATTCCAGCAGCGAGGCCAGGCGCGACCGCCCGTGCTCGTCGTGACGGCGCAGTACGGGGTCGTGCAGCATCCCGGCCACGACCCGGAGCGCGGGCACCGTCGCCGGGTAGACGGTGCCCTGGTGGAGCACGGCGGCGCGGAGATGATCGAGAGCCTCGTCAAACGCGGCATCGTCTTCGGAGACGAGGCCCTGGAGATGGTGCGGCGTGTCCGACGCGACCCCGTAGGCATGGAACAGCCGGGACCAGTCCACGTCGGTGACCAGCGGCGTCGTCGTCGAACTCATGGCCAGGGACCTTACAGGGCCGGTGGAACTGGTTCGGCGGGATTCGCCCTGACCGATCCTGATCGTCTTCCGCTCCGAACCTAATAGGTCCTACTCAGGCGGCAGCTTGCCGCCATCACAAAGGCGGATCGGTTATGCGCACGTCAAGAATCGCTCACTCTGCTGCGACAGCTGCCCTGGTCGGTCTGCCGCTGGCAACCGCGCCGGCCGGCGCGGCAGAGACCAACGAGTTCACTGCTGAGCCCACTCAGCTCGACGACGCCGCAAGCCGAACCGGGCTCAACGCATGACACAGGCCACTGAGAGCCCCGCGGCGCCGTCGGCCGAACGCTCTCCGGGCGGCGCGGGCTGGGCCGCGCTCGCGGGAGTGCTCGCCGGAGGCGCCGGGCTGGCCGTCGCGGAGCTCGTCGCCGCGGTCGTCGCACCCGGTGCCAGCACGCTGTTCGCAGGCGGCGCCGCCGTGGTCGACGCCGTGCCCCCAGGGCTCAAGGACGTTGCCGTGGAGTGGTTCGGCACCAACGACAAGGCCGTGCTGCTCGCCACGATGGGCGCGGTGCTGGCCCTGGGGGCGGCGCTCGCGGGCTGGCTGGAGCTGCGCCGCCCGCCGGCGGGCGCGGTCCTGGTGGGAGTCGTCGGCGTCGTCGGGGTCGTGGTCGCGTTGCTGCGCCCGAGCGCGACGCCGCTGTGGGCACTGCCGAGCGCCATCGGGCTCGGCGCCGCGGTGCTCCTGCTGCGTGCCGCCGTGGCGCGGCTGCGGCCTGTGCCGGGCCGGGGCGATGCCTCGGCGGGCGAGACTCCGGGCGCCGCCGTGAACCGGCGTGGCTTCCTGGCCGTGTCGGGCATCACCGTGGGGGTCGCGGTGCTCGCGCTGGCCGGCTCGCGCGTGCTGTCGATGGGCTCGACCGCGATCAGCGCCGTGCGGGAGAAGCTGCGCCTGCCCGCAGCGCGCACGCCGGCGCCGCCGGTGCCCGCCGGAGCTGACCTGAAGCTCGACGACCTGGCGCCGTACGTCACCCCGAACGCGGACTTCTACCGCATCGACACCGCGCTGATCGTGCCGCAGGTGAACCCGCAGGACTGGTCGCTGGAGGTCCGTGGTCTGGTGGACGAGCCGTTCACGCTCACCTGGGACGAGCTCATGGAGCTGCCGATGGAGGAGCACTACGTCACTCTCTCGTGCGTGAGCAACGCGGTGGGCGGCGACCTGGTCGGCAACGCTCTCTGGCTCGGCTACCCGGTCCGTGCGCTCCTGGAGCGCGCCAAGCCCCGCGCGGGTGCCGACATGGTGCTCTCCACGAGCGACGACGGCTTCACCGCGGGCACGCCGCTGGAGGTGCTGCAGGACCCGGACCGCGAGTGCCTGTTGGCGATCGGCATGAACGGCGAGCCGCTGCCCCTCGAGCACGGCTTCCCCGCGCGGCTGGTGGTGCCCGGGCTGTACGGGTACGTCTCGGCGACCAAGTGGGTGACCTCGCTGGAGGTGACCACCTTCGAGGCCGACGAGGGCTACTGGACCCCACGCGGCTGGTCCGCACTGGCGCCTATCAAGATCGCGTCGCGCATCGACGTGCCGCGCCTGTCCGTGCCCCCGTCCGCCGGCGCCGTCACCGTCGCGGGCGTCGCCTGGGCGCAGCACACCGGCATCAGCAAGGTCGAGGTCCGGGCCGACGGCGGGGACTGGGTCACCGCCGAGCTCGCCGAGACCGTGGGGGCGGACACCTGGCGCCAGTGGCACACGTCGATCGATCTGGACGCCGGTTACCACAGCCTCACGGTGCGCGCCACGGACTCGGACGGAAAGGTGCAGACCGAGACCAAGGCGCCGCCGGCTCCCAACGGCGCGTCGGGCTGGCAGACCATCTCGATCACCGTGGAGTGACCGGGGGTGGTCGACTCGGAGACCGAGGCTTGCAGGATTAGGCAATCCATCCGTCCATGTGCCCGCTACCGTCCAGCCCAGCGCGTCGACGGTCGGCGCTGAAGGGCGGGGGAGTTCGGATGAGGAAGAGAAGTCGCTTTGCTGTTCTAGCCACTGTCGCGAGTGTCGCGGCATCGTTCCTGGTCGCGTCGCCGGCGGTAGCGGCCGCGCCGTTCGACGCGCAGTGCCACGGCGATCGAGTGATCCGCTGCGTGCGCCTGGACGTGACGGGCTCGGGCGCCGTCGCGATCGCGAGTGTCACTGACGACCAGAGTGACAGCTCGAACTACGACGTGACGGTCGATGCTGTCCAGCTGCAGGCCTGGTATGGCTACTGGAGCACCATTCGTGAAGCCTCCGGCGACTCGGGTTGGCAGGTGGAGTGGGACCGTGCAGTGACGAGTGGGGGCGGCTGCGACCAGGCGTACCGGGTCGTCGCCTTCCTCCGCTGGCGAGCGGTTGGCGGCACCGCCACTGGTGAGACGTTCACGTCGAAGAGCGCTGTCGTCAACTGCTAGTAGACCACCACCTGACGCGCCGACCACGGTGCCCCGCTTCCCCACGGGGAGCAGAGCACCGTGGTGTTCCCCTGAAGGCGGGTTCGGTGTCAGATTCCCGGTCAAGCCGTTGGATGACGGAGGGACAGGGGCACCACGGGCGTTTCCCTGCCCCTCTGGTATTCGGTTGGTGCCCGCCGGAGGCATCAGGGCGAGGGCTGCACCTTCGTCATCGTTCTCAGACTCGGGCGATGATCTGCACTGCGGGCTCGCCAGTGGTTCGCGAAATCTCATCAATCAGGTTGCCGGCGATCCCGAGAAGCGAGAGTGCCGTCGTGAGCGGTTCCTCGGTCGTCATCCGCTCTGACGCGTTGTGCACGTCGGCATCGTGCCCGGCCTCGTTCAGCTTGAGGATCTCTCGAACGCCCGTGTCGTGTTCACGCGCGTGCTTCCGGGCCTCCGCCGTCGCGCTGGACGTGCTCCAGCGGGTGATCGGGGGCCCGTGCCGGACGATCAAAGCTGATGGGATTCTGCGGAGATCGTATTGGCGATACCGGGAACGGGTAACCGTGCGTCGTGATCGGCCGGCTGGTAGTGCCTGCGTTACCTCCGGTCCGGTGCCCCGCACCATGGACCGCGCCGAGCCGATCCGATGGGATCGGGGTATGTCGTCCCCTTCGCCGCAGCCGGCTCCTCCGTCGTCGTCCAGCGAATCGCCGTTGCCCGCAGCGCGCGCTGAAGCGATCACGCGCGAGTTCGGCCACGAGCCGGCCAACGTCACCGCGCTCGACCGAGTCTCGATCGCATTCGATGCGGGGCGGTTCACCTCGATCATGGGTCCTTCGGGCTCGGGCAAGTCCACCCTGCTCCACTGCCTCGCAGGCCTTGAGCGCCCGAGCTCAGGATCAGTTTTCGTCGGCGACACCGATCTCGCGGTTCTCTCCGAGTCGCAGCTCACGACGCTGCGGCGCGACCGGCTCGGCTTCGTCTTCCAGGCGTTCAACCTCATCCCGACCCTGACGGCCGAGGAGAACATCACCTTGAGCGAACGGATCGGCGGATCGCGAGTGGACCGTGCGTGGATCGCAGAGCTGGTCGAAGTCCTCAGGATCGGTGATCGCCTCAAGCATCGACCGAGCGAGCTCTCCGGCGGGCAGCAGCAGCGTGTGGCGATTGCCCGTGTCCTGGCTCATCGTCCAACGGTCGTCCTTGCCGACGAGCCGACCGGCAACCTGGACTCGCAGACGAGCGTCGAGGTGCTGAGCTTCCTGCGCCTGGTGGTGGAACGGTTCGGCCAGACCGTCGTCATGGTGACCCACGATCCCACTGCTGCGGCGCGGACCGATCGTGTCGTATTCCTTCGGGACGGACGGGTCGATGGAGAACTGAAGCAACCATCCGCGGAAGAGGTTCTTGCTCACCTGGCACCGCGGGACACCGAAGCATGATCACTCTCGCGTGGCGGAGCCTGTTGTCCCGAAAGCTGTCGATTCTCGCGGCGCTGCTGTCGATCGTCGCGGGTTCGTCCCTGGTCACGGCCACCCTGCTGGTGGCGAGCTCCCAAGAGCAGCAGGGGGCGGCGAGCGTCACGAGCTGGCGGTTCGGCAACGTCGACGCCGTCGTCATGCCGCCGGCGATCGTGAAGCTGAACAGCGGTCTCGCACTCGAGCTGCCGTCCATGCCTCGGCTGACCGCTCAGCAGATCGACGAAATCCGCAATGCACCCGGGGTGACCTCGTTGACCACGGAGTCACCAATCCCTGCGTACCTGGTGGCGCCTGACGGAACGGTGGTCGGCAACGCCTTCGCTCGCTCATGGGGACACCCGTGGTCGACGGCGGTGGCAGACAGCGCGTCGTTCATCCGCGGCCGAGCTCCAGTCAGGCCGGACGAGGTCGCGGTGGATGCGTCCGTGGCGCAGACGGCCGGTGTCGGTGTCGGCGACCGCGTATCTGTCGTGCTCGCCGAAGGCCCACAAGATGTCACGGTGAGCGGCGTCGTGACGCGTCCGGGAGAGCAGTTCGAGCATGCCGTGTTCTTCTCGGACGCGACTGCCGCGCGACATGGCGGTGCGCCCGTCGCGGCGCTCGTCTCCCTGACCTCTGCGGAAGCGCTGAGGTACGCCGTTCCGGATCTTCAGGTCCTGACCGGCGAGGATCGCGCCGGAGCTCTGCAGCTCGATCTACGTCAGGCGGAGCTCGCTGGCGGGTCGAGCCAGTTCTTGATGGTGATCGCCTTCCTTGCGCTGACGGTCGCGATATTCGTCATCTCGAGCACGCTCATCGTGTCCATCGGACAGCGCCGCCGCGAGCTCGCGATGCTCCGGGTCGTCGGGACCAGACCGCGCCTGATCCGCCGCATGATCACCTGGGAGGCCATCTTCATCGGCGCCCTGGGCGGAGTGCTCGGCGCTGTCGGGGGCGTGGCGCTCGCGGAAGTGGCGCTCGAGTTCTTCGTCGCACAGGGTTTGACGGCGCGTGGAGCCGTGGTGTCGGTGGAGCCGCTTCCGCTGGTTGCCGGGGCCGCCGCCGCGCTCGCCGTCGCACTGGTGGCGGCATGGCTGCCTGCGCGCCGCGCAACCCGCATCGACCCCTTGGACGCGCTGCGAGAGTCAGAGGTGCAGCCGGTCGGTGCACGGCGGAGCAGAACGGCATTCGGTTGGCTGCTGCTGGCGACGGCAGCCGTTTGCCTCATGGCGGTCTTCCTTCTGGGAGGCCCCGTGACGACCCTGGCGGGAACGGCCGCCTTGTTCCTCGTCATCATGGCGTTCACACTCCTGGTCGTTGCCGCCGTCCTCCTCGGGCCCACTCTGCTCAGCGCCGTGCTGACCGCTTCGGGCCAGCTGCTGCGCCGATGGTTCGCAGGCTTTGCCGCTGAGCGGTCGATCCGGTCCGACCTACGCCGCGCCGCAGGCGTCTCCGTCCCTCTGACGCTGCTCGTGGCCGTCAGCGCCGTGGTGCTCTTCCAGGACAGCGCGAACTACCAAGCGCGCTCCCATGTGTACGCCGACCAGGTGACGGCTGACGTCGTCGTGACGGGCGGAGTGCAGCTCGGCGTGCCGCTCAGCGCAATCAGTGCGCTCGACGACGTGCCCGGCGTCGCCGCGGCTTCCGGCAGCATCTCCTCGCAACTGATCTTCGACGACCCACCGACGATGCGTTCCAACGGGACGGTCACCGGTGTCGACCCGGCCGATCTCGACCGCGTGCTGGACTATGAGGTCGTATCGGGAACGTGGGCGGGCTTCACGGAAGGAAGCATCGCCGTTTCCGAGATCGTCGCGGACGAGAAGGGCTGGGACATAGGTGACACGGTCGCCTTCCTCTACCCGGACGGAACCCCCGGGACCGCCGTGCTCAGCACGATCCACGTCGACCCCATGGGGGTCAGCGACACTGTGCTCCCACTGCAGGCACTGGTTCCGCACGTCCTGGAGCCGTTCGCCTCCGCGGTCTACGTCGCGCTGGAGCCCGGCAGCGAAACGCCTGACGTGCTGACGTCGATCAACACGGCGCTCGCGGACGTCGCCCCCGGAGCACACGCCGTCGATCGTGAGGAGCACCTCGCGCAGGTGGCGGCACAAGCGTCGGGCGACAACTGGATCATCCTCATGATGGTGATCATCCTCGGCGGCTACGCCGGTGTGTCGGCGATCAATGTGCTCGTGGCGTCGACGATGTCGCGCAGACGCGAGTTCGCGCTGTACCGCCTCGCGGGAGCGCGTCGCCGTCAGATCGTCGTGTCCCTGCTCGTCGAGACGCTCGTGGTAGGTACTACCGCCGTCGTCGCCGGAACCGTCGTCGCGACGGGCACGATGATCGGATACGGCTACCTGCTCACCGACACGGTCTGGGTGCCCTTCGTCGGACCGACGTACCTCGTCATCGTCGGCTGCGCCTATCTGGCCGCGCTGATCGGGACCCTCGCCCCTGTCCGGTCCGCGATGACGGCCGAACCACTCGCGGGGGTTCGCGCGTGGTGAAGTTCCGCGCCGGCCAGACCAACGCGCGAAGATGTACGGCGTGAGGATGTGGGGATCGTTGCCTGAGCCTCCGGCGCCTGTCACGGCCTTGACCCCGGCCATGGCACTGCGTCGTCATCCTTTGAGCCTGCTCGCGACATCCTGGCCCTGGCGTTCACTCGCATACGTCGCGACCACTCCCGTCGTAGCTGTGTTGTGGGCTTCGACGTGCTGGCCCCTGCTGGTGCTGGCTGGTGTGCCTCTCGGCCATGTCGAGCGTTGGCGCCTGCGCTGGGTGGATCGCAGGCGGGCCGAGGACCCCCATGAGCGCAGCGGCTCCCCAGGGCTGCGTGGGTGGATCCGACTGCGCGTCAACGAGCGAGTGACATGGACGGAACTGTTGCACGGTGTGCTGCTGGTCCCTCTGTCCCTGCTGAGCTTTGTGCTTGTCTGCGTCGTACTCCTGGTCCCGGTCATGATCTTCGTGAGCAGCGGCGCGCTTCTCGCCATACGGGTCCTCGGCATCGACTCCGCTGCGGTTACTGCTGTTCCGGACCTGCCGAACACCAGCAACGAGAGCCTTCTCTCGCACCTGGGGCTCGCCGTGCTCGGACTGCTGATCCTGGTGCTCGGGATGTATCTCGTCACGCTCGTCGCTGAGGGGCAGCGTCACCTCACGCGTTCCCTCGTCAGCGAGCCGGTCACCCCGTTTGCCGAGAAGCTGGACGACCTCGCTCGCTCCCGCGCACGTTTGACGAGCTCCTTCGACGACGAGCGTCGGCGCATCGAACGCGACCTTCACGACGGTGCCCAGCAGCAGCTGACCGCGCTCGTGCTGACGTTGGGCACGCTGCGCTACCAGTACGACCGTGGTGACGACATCGCGCCTCTCATCGATCAGGCTCGGACCACCGCACAGCGAGCCGTGGAGGAGCTCCGGGACATCGTGCACGGCATCTACCCCGCTGCGCTGCGGGAGCACGACCTTGCCGACGCGCTCCACGACCTCGCCTCCCGCGCCGAGCTTGCCGGGCTCGGAGCGACCACGCGGATCGACCTTCCACAAGACCTGCCAGCTGACGTGGAGGTCGGGCTTTACTTTGCCGCCAACGAGCTGTTCACGAATGTCGCGAAGCACTCCGGGGCCGGGACCGTTCAGCTCTCGGCCCAGCAGTTGTTCGACGACCGTGTCGTCCTGACCGTTCACGACGACGGACGCGGCGGCGCGCATCTCGGCGGCAGCGGCCTCGTCGGCGTCGTCGATCGAATCGAAACCCTGGGCGGTCAGGTGACGATCGAGAGCCCCGTCGGTGGCCCGACACACATCACCTTGGAGGTCCCGTGCGCATCGTCATAGCCGAGGATGCAGCCCTGCTCAGAGAAGGGCTCGCACGGCTCCTCGCGACCGCCGGCCACGAGGTCGTCGCCGCGGTTGCTGACGCGCACGCGCTGCTGAACGCCGTGGAGGTGCACCGTCCCGACCTGACGATCGTCGACGTGCGCATGCCACCGACACATACCGACGAGGGGATTCGAGCAGCGCTGACGCTTCGCTCGACGAACCCGTCGGAACGCATCCTGGTCCTGTCGCAGATCGTCTCCGGCCGGGCGGCAGCAGACTTGTTCACCACCGACGCCGGCGGAATCGGGTATCTGCTCAAGGACCGGGTCGGTGACGTCGAAGAGTTCCTCCGCACGCTCGACACCATCGTCGCCGGGGGAGAGGTGATCGACCCTCTCGTCGTCCGCCAGCTTCTCCGGCGCCGGTCCCTGCTCGACGACCTGACGCCCCGTGAGACGGAGGTCTTGGCACTGATGGCCGAAGGGAGGACGAACGGCGCCATTGCCGAGGCGCTCGTCGTCACCGACGCGGCGGTCGCCAAGCACATCAACCGCATCTTCGCCAAGCTGGGTCTCGGCGCAGACGACGAGACGGTTCACAAGCGTGTGCAGGCAGTCCTCACCTATCTCCGACGTTAGCGACGGCTCGCGGCCCACGAGGTGGCCTGTTTGGTGACACCTATCTCGTGAGATATCGCCGTGTAGCGCTACGGTGAGTGTCGTTACAAGGAGTCTCACGATGAGCTGAACATCAGCCTCGTCGAGGTCGCGGGATGGGGCCGCCGACATGTACGACAACCACGGTGGCGAACTGATGCGTTTGCTGCCCACCGTGATTCGTCCGGTTCCGGAGAACGACCGACCATGGGGCCCCGAGGCATGCCAAGTACGCGCTGGCTTCGAAGCCATGGAGCGCAGCTGGCCTGAACATTGGGCCAAGCACCGGGAGCGGCTCGAGGCCGCGGCCGACTCCGTATGGCCGTGGTGTGCTCAACTCCGAGATTGACGAGGTTGGGGACCTAGACGGAGGAGATGTTCGGTGCTACTAGTTCCGCTTGGAGTCGGTGCGGCACTCGTGGTCGTTGGATTGCTGGGGGTTCTGCGCCCAGAGGATTGGGCTCATCGGTATCAGCGGATGTTCGACAACATGCCCGACTATTACCGCGATTCCCACGCCTGGCAGGGCGCACCTCGAGATCTGGCGATTCGCCTCTCGGTCGCCTGGATGATTGCCGGAATGATATTCGTCGGAGGATTCCTGGTTATCTACTTTGGGTGACTCTCCGTCCCGCGTGAGGGCGAAAAATTGGCGCAGCTCGTACCCCGCGAGGTCGACGCCCGGTCACGGCCAGCTACTGGTACCCGGATGGTGAGACCCATGCCCGTATGCAGTCACGGGGCGAGAGGACCCACCCAGGTCACGCAGACCTTTCCGTCGTACCCTCGGCCCCGTCGAGGAGCGCAAGAGTCCAGCGACCGGCGCGATCACAAGGTTTCGGGCGCGATACGTCGGCCCGGACGCGGAGAAGGCACGACGACGGTGGGGTCACCGACCTGGACCTCCCTGTCGGACAGCCGCTCGTGCTGCCGCCGGCCCCATCAGGACGCGTCAGGGGCTTCGCGGGAAGTCATTCCTCCGTCAGGCAGTCAGAGGGTGTGGGCTGTTCGTTGAGGTGGTCGCCGGTGACGTACGTGAAGTCGGTCCACGTCTCGCAGTCCGGGAGGACGACACCGTCATAGGTGGAGAGGTCCGTCCGGGGTGCCGTGAGCTCAAAGGGGCTGCCGCCGGGCCCCGGGATGGTGAGGGTCGTGATCTTCTGGTCGCTGCTGATCTCGACCTCGAGGTTCCAGCGGCAGTACTTGTCCGTGGCGAGAGCGGTGATGCTGATGGGGTACTGCTCGCCGGGGGCGAGGGAGATGTAGTGCTCGGCGAAGAACTTCGTACCCGGCGACCCGATGCCGCCGTCGGCGGGGTCGACAGGCGACTCCTCGTAGAACACGGGAGGCTCCTTGTCGATGACCGTGTAGAGATGCGTCCGGGGGCCTTCTCCCTGCGAACGGGTCTCGACATAGGCGCCCTGCGCTGGAACTCGGCACGGCTCGAGTAATGCCGGGCGGATATCCGTGACGATCACCCCGTTCGGCCGGTTGCCCTCCAAGACGATCTGCCAGGTCATCCTTCCGACACTGACGGCCCCATCCGGCGGTGGCACGAGCACCGCGGGCTCCCCGGCACTGAGGGCGCTCACCCACTGGTCGTCGACCTTCGCCGCAGGGACGACGTACGGCTGGATCTCGGCCTCGTCGCGGCGGACGTCGACGACCCGGACGGGATCTCCGGGCGCCCAGTCGGGGATCAGGCTGCCGAGGACACTCTCGACGTAGTGGCCGATGAAGGCTCCTACGCCGGCGACCAGGGCGAGGCCTACCCACACCAGTGGCTTGCTCAGCCAGCTCCGCAGCCGCTTGCCGAACGGCTTGGGCTTCTCCCGGGTGTTGGTCCCGCCTGCTCGGTTTCCGGCACGCAGCCTGCGCGCCTGGGCGCTCGTCCGTCCCCGGCTCATGCGGCGACCTCGCTCTCATCTTTCGGCGGGTTGGGCGCTGATGACCGTCCTACCGCTCGCAACGCGAGGACAGCAGCGACGCCCACCAGCCATCCCCAGACCGCACCGAAACGAAGACCGTCGATCGTCAAGTCCAGCCCGAACCGTAGGTCGGGCGGTTCGACGATCGCCGCTGCCGTGCCGGCGACCACGGTGGACACGAGCGTGACCACGCCCCAGACGGCGATGACGCTGGTTGCGGCGTCCAGAACGCTGCCCACATTCAGTGCCCGGACGAACCAGGCCACGACAAGCCATACCACTAACAGGAAGACCGCAGCCGTCACGAGCGCGGGCAGGAGATACACGAGCTCGGCCCCCAGATTGCGATTCCGGATCCCGGTGCTGCCCGCAAGAGGCCCGATGCGGTACTCGTAGAAGAACTCGGCGAGCGAAGTCGCGAGCCCAGATGTCGGCCAGTCCGTCTCCCACCTGCTGAGCCCGCGAGACCGGGTAGCGAAACCTCCGGCGAAACACAGAACGATCATCGGCAAGGTCGCCCAGGTCGCTACGCTCCGGGCCGACGCCCATTCCACTAGAGGCCCCTCTTCATGAGGGGCGGGCGGTGCCAGACGCGCCACCGTCAGCGCGACAACGATGGTGGGGATGATGACCGCGAAAGCGAACGCGAGCTGACCGGTGCCCCCTGCCGACTGCAGGGTGCGGCCGATGCTGCTCGCCAGATCCGAAGAACCGTTGGCGCGGAGAATGAGCAGGTCGACCACGAGCCTGTACAGGGTCGCGCCGAGATAGCTCGCCCCCGCCGCAAGGAGCACGCCTCCTCCCGTCGCGATCGCTCGGTGCCCTGGACGTCGGACGGGCAGGAGGCCGAGCAACACCGCCACGGGGGTGCAGGCAAGCGCGACGACCACGGGGAGGAACTCTGCGCTGGCGTAGGCCGAAGGGTTTCCCTGGAGAAATATGACCAGGTTCAGGGCGATGCCACCCATCGCATCCTTGGCGGGATAGAACGAGGACGTTGCCGGGGGTAGTAGAAGAGCCAGATACAGCAGCGCGTTGCACCAGATGGCGACGTAGGCGCTGATCCAAAGAGCCTGACGCCGCACTATGGGACGCCCTTCCGCGCGAGTGGGACGAAGTTGCAGCAAGTCTGCCCGCGACGCGCCTCTTTGACCAGGTCAGACCCAATATGGCCGGACCGGACCGGGTTCAGGTACCGACGCCTGTAGACACAATGGGCGATCAAGATCAACGGAAACGGCACTGCGCACCTCGATCGACGTGGCGTCCGCAGAGACCGCGGCGACCATTTTCATCAATGGAGCGCGAGGCGCGATGGACACCCGCCTCTGTTTCGGACGCAGGGCGGCATCCTGACTTTGACCGCGCTACGAGCTTCCCGATTGGTAAGGAGGAGAGTGTGGGGTTTCTCGTGAGACAGGTGGTGTTCGCTGGTCCTGATGACGCCCGTGCGGGAGCCGCGCTGGAGAGCGGGCCGGAGAGCGGGGTTGTCTGTGATCCCGGACCGGTGGGGTTGTGGCAGCTTGAGTCGATCCTCACCGGCCGTGAGTTCAAGGACGTCATGGTGGGCGCGCCGGATCCGGTCAAAGTCGTCGATGAGGGGCGGCAGGTCGTTCTTCCTCTCGGTGACGACTTGCGTGACCGGCTTGCCGGAAGCCGTGGCCTGCGTGGCTGGACAGTTGCGGTGCAGTGGGCAGGCACGGACGAGGTGCGAGCCGAAGGGCTGACGGTGGCCGTGGTGCGTCGCCTGCTCAAGGACCTCGGGATCTTGGCCCGGATGGCTCAGAAGCAGAAGGAACACCTGTATCTCTGGATAGATGTTGATCCGGTCGTCCCCTGATTGGGTTCCGCCTTTCCTCAGGCGCCGTCGCACCGGCCGTCGGGGCGAAGCCGGATTTCACCTCGGGCCGCGTACGCTGATCCGGAGGTCTTTGTCCGGATCTGGAGGGGCGGATGGCAGCAGTGGAGGACAGGGTCGCGGTCGGTGCACCTGGGGTCGGCGTCGGTACGGAACGGGTCCTGGTGGTTGCTTCCGACGAGGAGTTGCTTGATCTTCTCCGCACGACTCTCGGCCTTGCGGGTTACGACGTCGAGCATGCGAGCACCGGACCGGAGGCGGTCGACCGCGCGCGTACGACGCCGTTCGACCTCCTGGTCGTCGATACCGGCCTGCCCGGCCTGCGGCACATTCCCCGGTGGGCACCGCAAGAGCGTGAGATGCCCGTCCTCTTCCTTGCGTCGGGCGGCCAGGTCGACATGGTGGCGTCCGAGGTGGGATTCAGCGGTGACGACTACCTGAGCAAGCCGCTGCGGGTCGGGGACCTGTTGGCCCGCGTGCGGCTGCTGCTGCGCGGCGCCTCCGGCGTGGGTCGGCACAAGATCCTCGCGCAGGGTGAGCTCCGGCTGGACGAGGCCACCTGCCAGGCTTGGCGTGGTGAGCGCGAGCTGGGTCTGGGCCCGGCGGAGTACCGCCTGCTGCGTGCGCTGCTGATCCGTGCCGGGACGGTCCTGTCGAAGGAGCAGATCGCGCACCGGGTGTGGGGCGAGGTCCGGGACGACAACGCGATCGAGCGGCTGGTCTCGCGCCTGCGGGGGAAGGTCGACCGCGAGTCGCCGGCGCTGATCCGTACCCAGCGCGGGTTCGGCTACTCGCTGGTCGCCGGGGACTGAGCGAGGACTCCGGTGGCCGGCGGACGTGGCCGCCGTGGGGGTGAGACGTGAAGGGTTGCGGTCGCGCCGCAGCCGTCAGGTTCGCGTCAGGTTCGGGTCCGGTCGGGGTCAGCCCTGGTTGATGGGATCGGAGCACCCGAACCCCCAGGAGGCCGACCATGACCGACACCACGCTCAGCGCCGCGGACCGATCGCCTGACGTCGTCGACTACCCGACCCCTCGCGATCCCCGCTGCCCGTTCGCCCAGCCGGCGGACGTCCGCGCCACCACCGAGGCCGAGCGCATGGCCCGCGCCCGGATCTGGGACGGCTCCACGCCGTGGCTGGTGACGAGGTACGCCGACCAGCACGCACTGCTGACCGATCCGCGGCTCTCGATCGACGAGAAGCGGGAGGGCTACCCGCACATGACTCGCGGTCGCAGCGTGTCTTCCCAGCACACGCCACCGCTGATCACCAACACGGACGCTCCTGAGCACACCCGGATGCGCCGGACGGTGAACCTGCCGTTCACGGTGAAGCGGATCGAGGCCATGCGGCCCCGGATCAAGGAGCTCGTGGACGGCCTGCTCGACGAGATGCTGGCCGGTTCCGGGCCGGTCGACCTGGTGCAGGCGTTCGCGCTTCCGGTGCCGACGATCGTGATCACCGAGATGCTCGGCATGGACTACGGCAACCGGGAAGACTTCCAGCACGCCAGCCACACCCTGGTCAGCCACGAGGCCACCGACGAGGAGCACGCGGCGGCCGGCGCGGTGCTCGGCGGCCATGTCGCGGCGGCGATGCAGGCCAAGATGGCGCAGCCCGCCGACGACGTCATGTCCGAGCTCGCCGCCCGCGTGCAGGCGGGGGAGATGACGATGCGCGGGGCGCTGTCGATGTCCACCGCGATCCTGATCGCGGGGCACGAGACGTCGGCCAGCATGATCGCGCTGGGCACGCTGGCCCTGCTGGAGAACCCGGACCAGCTGGAGTACTTCCGCTCGATCGTGGACGACCCGAAGGCGGTTGCCGGCGCCGTCGAGGAGCTGCTGCGGTACCTGTCCATCGTGCACACCGGCGTGCGCCGGATCGCGAACGAGGACATCGAGGTGGGCGCCGACGTCATCCGCAAGGACGAGGGCGTGATCCTCGACGTGGCCGCCGCGAACTGGGACCCCGCCAAGTACCCGGAGCCCCACCGGCTGGACCTGACCCGCGCGGCGCGTTCGCACCACGCGTTCGGGTACGGCGCCCACCAGTGCTTGGGCCAGACGCTGGCGCGCGTCGAGCTGCAGGAGGCGTTCCGGGCCCTGGTGCGACGGGTGCCGGACCTGCGGCTCGCGGTCCCGGCGCAGGACGTGGACTTCGCGTACGAGGGCGTCGCCTACGGGCTGCACTCCCTGCCGGTGACCTGGTGACCCGCGGACCGGAGAGGAGCGTACCCGTGAACGACGAGACCCTGACGGGCAACACGACGACCGGCACCCACCGGATCGAGCTGGACGAGCCGAGGTGCGTGGCCGCGGGCCAGTGCGTCATGGTTGCGCCGGACGTGTTCGACCAGCGCGACGAGGACGGCGTCGCCGTGATCCTCGACGAGACCCCGGGTGAGGCCGTGCTGGACGACGTGCGTGAGGCCGTGGCCGTCTGCCCGGCTGCGGCGCTGCGCCTGGTCGCCCTGTGAGCGGCACAGCACCCGGCGCGGCACCCGGCACCGCACCTGGCACCGAACCCGGCGCGGCATCCGGGGCCCCGGTGCGCGACGTCGTCGTGGTCGGTGCCTCGGCCGGCGGCCTGGCCACCGTCGAGGGACTGCGCCGGGGCGGGTTCACCGGGCGGATCACTCTGGTCGGCGCCGAGCCGCACATGCCGTACGACCGGCCGCCGCTGTCCAAGCAGGTCCTGGCGGGTCAGTGGGAGCCGGACCGGCTCCCGCTGCGCCCGCCGTCGGATATCGAGGCACTCGACCTCGACCTGCGCCTGGGCGTGACGGCCACCGGTGTGGACCCGCGTGCACGGACGGTCGCCCTGGACACGGGGGAGGAGGTCCCCTACGACGTCCTGGTCGCCGCGACCGGGGTGAGCCCCCGCCGCCTGCCGGGCGGTGGCGGGCATGTGCTGCGGGACCTGGAGGATGCCCTGGTGCTGCGCGACCGGTTGCGGCCGGGCCGGCGCCTGGCGGTGGTGGGCGCCGGCTTCCTGGGCGCCGAGGCCGCCGCGGTGGCCCGGGGCCTGGGCTGCGAGGTCACGATGGTCGAGCCCGCCCCGGTGCCGCTGGCGCACGCTGTCGGTGCGCAGGTCGGCGAGGTGCTGACCCAGGTGCACCGGGAGCGGGGCGTGGACCTGCGGACCGGCGCCGGGGTCACGCAGGTGCACGACGGCGGGCTGGAGCTGGGCGACGGCACGACCGTGGAGGCCGACGACGTGCTGGTCGCCGTCGGCTCGGTGCCGAACACCGGGTGGCTGGAACTTGGTGGGCTGCCCGTCGCCGACGGCCTGGTCTGCGACGAGTTCTGCGAGGCCGCGCCTGGGGTCTACGGCGTTGGCGACGTCGCCCGGTGGGAGAACCCGCTTTTCGGCGTCTCCATGCGGATCGAGCACCGTACCCACGCTGCCGAGCAGGGGCTGGCGGTGGCCCGCAACCTGCTCGATCCCGGAGCGGCCCGGCCGTTCGCCCCGGTGCCGTACTTCTGGTCGGACCAGTACGAGCTGAAGATCCAGGCGTACGGCTACCTGCGCGGCCACGAGGAGGTCCGGATCGTCGAGGGCGACCTCGCCGAACGCCGGTGCCTGGCCGCGTACCGCACCGGCGACCGCCTGGTTGGCGTGCTTGCGATCGGCATGCCGCCCCGGGCGCTGCGCCCCTGGCGCCGAGATATCGCGGCAGGTGCGGCGTGGCACGACGCCGTCGGCGACCTGCCCGACGGCGTCATCACGACAACCAGAGAGGTGGTGAGCGATGTCGCAACAGCCTGACACACAGCCCCCGGCCAGCGCGAGGTCGTGGTCGTCGCCGGTGCGGGAGGCATGGGCGAAGCCATCGCCCGCAGGATCGGCTATGTCACTGGAACCGACCTGCTGGTCGACGGCGGGCAGGCGGCGTGGATCCTGCACCACATGCCGACCCGTAGCGCCCGGCTTCGTCCAGGCCACGTGCCAGCTCAACGAGAGACCGAAGGGAACGCCCCGTGCCGCCGCGCCTGGTGCAGGCCGGCGGCACGATCGCGCACGGAGTGCTGAAATGTTCACAGCGACCCGGCTTCGGCCTACCCCGTGCCCATGACCACGACGGACGAGAACTGCCGGCCTGGATCACGACCGCACCCGACACGACCGACAAGAGGCTCTGGGCCCCTGACGCCCCGACAGCCGGCGACGACGGACCTGGTGACCCGATCGCGTCCACACCGTCGCTCGACGCATCGCCGAAGGACGCCGGCACCGACAGCAGCGCCACGGCCGGGCCGGGCGTCCCGACGGGCACGGATCGTGAGCCGACCGGGACCTGCGCCCAGGAGCCCGTGGCAGTCGACGTGGGGGAGCGGGACCTGGTCATCGAGATCACCGCGCACGCCTGGACCTGGTGGACCCGGCAGAAGGCCACCCAGTCCTGGGCGACCCGGTACATGGCCAGCCGCGGCCTGGTCGACGCGGAGTGGGGTGCCGCTCCTGCGTCGTGGAGCAGCCTGACCGACCATCTTCAGTCGTTGGGGTACCCGCCGGACCAGCTCGTCACCGCTGGGGTCGCGACCCGCACCCGCGGTGGGAAGGTCATCGACAAGTTCAGAAACCGGATCGTGTTCCCCTACCGCGACCACAAGGGCGTGGTGGTCGGCGTTACCGGGCGCATCAAGCCCACTGAGACAGAGACCGGCGATCGGCGTGCCCCGAAGTACCTGAACACCCCCGAGACCGCGGCCTATCGCAAGGGCGAGCTCGTCTACGGCCTCGACCCCGACGCCATCACGCGGCTCGCTGCGGGAGCGCGACCGGTTCTGGTCGAAGGCCCGACCGACCACGCCGCACTCCACCTGGCCGCCGCCCGCCTCGCGGAACAGACCAGTATCGAAATCGTCCCTGTCGCTGCGGGCGGCACCGGAATCACCGCGCAGCACCTGCAAGCCCTGCGAGATGCCACCGGCAGGGACCTGACCGACCTGATCGTCGCCCTGGACCCCGACACCGCCGGCCGGACCGCCGCCGCCCGCGTCTGGTCCCTGCTCACCCCCGAGGAAGCCGCACACGCCCAGGCACTCGACCTGCCGACCGACCCCGCCCAGACCGCGACCGACGCCCCCGACGCTCTCGCCGGCGCGCCGGCGCGCTGGCGCGCTGGCGCGCTGGCGGAGACCATTCCGCTGACCTGGTTCGCGATGGAACCCAACCTGCAGACCATCCGGAACCTGGACCACTTCGAGCGCCAGATCCCGCAACTGCGGGCCCTGGTCGACCACCTCTACGAGAGGGTCGCGCTGGACCAGTGGTTGCCCCTGACCGAGCACGTCGCCCCGACCATCGGCCACACACCCGGTGCCGAGAACCACAAGCGACTGGACGTCGGGGCGGTGCGCAAGGTCATGACCGACCACCTCGCCGACCGCATCACCGCCCAGGCCCAGACCGAGGCAGGCCTCAACACGGAGCACCCTTCCGTGGCCGATGGCACCGGAAGGGCTGGGCAGGAGAGACCGGTGACGGATCCGCTGGTGCTCGCCTGGCTCACTCGGCACGCCGACCTGATCGCCACCCGCCTGGACACGTTGGTCGAGGACGCGATAACGAACCCGCAGCTCTGGATGGAGAGCACCACCCCGCCGCCTCCGGACGGTCGGGCACGCGAGGCATGGCAGACAGCGATGCGGGAGGTGGTGGCCTACCGCGACCGCTACCAAGTCACCGACCCGGTCGACCCGCTCGGACCGCGCGTGACGGAAGGGGAACGCGGACAGGCGCACGCTGGTGCCGCTCAGGCCCTGAAGGCCATCACTACCCGCCAGGACCTCGGAGCCCAGCAGTGCGTTCGTCCCGGGGCGCGACCGATGGAGCGCGTCCCGGTGGTTCTGGCCGAAGCCCGAGCCCGCGCCGCCCAGATCCGCTACGACGCGGACGAGCGGGCGCGTCGCGACGCCGCCGACCGGGCGTACCAGCAGCCCGGCGGCTGGGGCTGGTAGGAATTTCGACAGACACGGGGACGCCCGGAGCCCTTGAACCTAGCGGTGTCGAGCAGTCAACAACGGGCAGTATCCACAGGTTCTTACCAGCTCGGAGCTCTGGGTCTCCTCCACGGGGACCGGTCGGTAGCGTCGCCGCGGGACGAGCTTCGGCGACGCGTGTTGCCTGTTCCGTAGAGGTCGACCGCGAGAGATGGGCTTGGTGAAAGGGGGCGGATGCGATGGAGCGGATCTGGCTGGACGTGCCGTTCAAGGAGAAGGACGAAGTCAAGGAGCTCGGTGCCCGGTGGGCACCGGACGCGAAGCGTTGGTTCGCGCCTCGGCCCGGGATGAAGCGGCTGAAACGCTGGGCGGCTGAAACTGGTGCTGGAACCTGGTGTGGTGCCCGGGATGCCGCGCATCCCGGGCGATGTTGGTGGCGGTGATGCGAAGCATCGACGTTGGTCCCTGACCTGCACGAACTACACCCAACAGGGTCAAGAAACAGATTGGACGAAGCGATCAGGTCGGGCTATCCATCATGCGAATGAGCGAGGCCAAATCCTCGACCACGAGCCCGCAGCCTGCCACAGACGGGCAGGTCAGGCACAACGGACACGGCGATCATTCTGAAGCGAGGCTTTAGTCGACACGACGGAGGCCAATCTCGACCATATTGTTACGGCCAGTTTCTAGCAACGTTCTCGATGTCTTATAGAATCTGAGCCGCCGGTTCCTCATCTCCAACGAGGCCTGATCTTGTGGCGGTATGTACGCGCTCTCCAGATTTGACACAAAGCATGCCAGTGTCGCGGCATAGTGATGGGCGAGATCGGGCGCCAACCACATTACCTCCAGCCGCGCATCATCGGCCCAGCCGAGCACATCTGATAACGACGGCGCACGATATATGGAGGAATCGGCAGTGACCGACCAAATTACCGCTTGACCGCCAGGCTTGAGCCAGTCTCGCAACTTGTGAAAGAACGCCGAACGTTCATCAAAGTTCTCCAAGGCGTTAATGCAAACGACTCGGTCTACTGTTCCGGTGTAGTCCTGCCAGCGCTGAACAACGATGTTCAGGTTAGGCGTTCGCGGCGCCCAGGCGGCATGCTCAGGGTCGACTGTTAGCCCCGTAACGTCTGCTCCCTGCGCTGCAATCCACTGTGCGAACGCTCCCCAAGAGCAGCCAACATCGAGGACCTTCATGCCTGGCTCAATTTCGAGAGCATCGGCCAGTCGCAAAGACTTCTGAACTTGCGCGACGTCCAGCGATGCCTTCGGATCTGCAAACCATCCGCTGCTGTGATGCATATCTTCATCGAGGTAGAGGCGCTGGAACTCTCGTAAAGACATTCTGTCTGACTCGAATGTGTTTGACACTGAACAGTTTCCTCCGGCCAGGTTTGCTTAAGGCTCGTTTTGGCAATCACGCAGACGGCTTTTCCTGAGGTGGTGCGTCGTAGGTCGTGGGTTGAATGGGCCCGTTCATGCGCTGCGTGCTGATACTGCCGCTAGAAGAACCTGCGGCGACTCACCGGTCGCATTGGCGAATTGCGATTAGACCACGATGATCAGTCGATAGCCGCTTCGCGAAGTGCCTCAATCACCTGGCGGAGGGAGGAGGCTGTGTCGAAAGTAGTACTCGTAAGTAACTCATCGGGGATAGAAACGGCGAATGCGTCTTCCAGCTCGATGAGCAGCCCTACAGTTCCCAGCGAATCCAACCCTAAGTCCGACAGGCGGTCGTCTGGGCTGAGTGGGGTCTCTGAGCCCAGCAAGGGCAGGTACGGGCGAATTATTGGCTCTAAGTCGATCTGTGAATTGGTCATGGCACGCTCCTTCTTGGATCTTCGCTATATGTATTCTGATTATATAACCGTGACATTGCGGTCCAACAGGCATAGGGCGCCAGTGGAAATTAGCAACCGGTCGTTCGAATAGTTGAGGCTGGCTGATCTCAAGTCGCGGAGGCGACGCTCGAGTGCGAGAGCGGAATCCTTGCGATACCCGAGGGATAGGCCGGCGAGTTGCAAGAGATTGTCGACAGACCGGTATGTTAGTTCAGAGGCTGCGATCTTCAACGTGTTCAGATGGATCTGCACGGGCGGGCTGTCAAGACTCCCGCCTCTGCGCTGGACTTCAAGAACCTCTTCGATCACGCGGTGGAGGTAGGCACCAACTAGTTCAAGGTCGATTCGGATTCTCGCCAGTCGCTCCCTGACTAAGTCCGATGAGATGTCGACACCTTTCGGGCGCTCAGGTGAGCGAAGCAGTTCGGCAAAGTCGGTCATGGCGGCTCGTGCTCCGCCCAACCAACACGAAGTCCAGGCGATGTGGCCGGTCGGAGCCATTGACTCGATGGCGATCATTCGGAAGTCCCCGGGCGCCCCGACCGTCTGAGACGCTGGAACCTCCCCGGAAATTAATACGCCAAGGCTCTCTGTGCCGCGCATACCAAGTGTGTCCCAATTGGTGGTCGGTTCAACTGCCAGTTGAGACCGATCCGCGTACACAAGGCTTACGCTCTGGTCTGGCGCGTCCTCGGAAGATCGCATCGTGATGAGGAATCCGTCGGAATGCATCGCGCCTGTCACGATAGGTGCTTGGCGACTGATCTGGAGGCGACCATCCTCAAGCCGGAGGGGGGACGATGAGGACATCAGTGTGCCACCACCGCTGGGCCCGGTAGTCACCGATCCCATATATATATGGCCAGCAGCGATTCGGGGTAGGACGCCTTCTGCAAGTTCAGCTGAGGCGTGATCGACGAGAACTTGGACCTGCTGGCAGTGCATCGCCCAGACCATTGCCGTGGACATGCAACCAGCGGCTAGAACTTGTGCAACAGCCGCGAGGGTGTCGAGGTCGCCTCCTAACCCTCCGTATTTCACTGGCACGAGCAGACCTAGCAAGCCGTTCTTCCGGAGAACTTGCAGGCTAGCGACTGGGAAGGCCGCGTCTCGGTCGGCATCTTCGGCGTTGGCGGCTAGGGCTCCAACGGACGCTCTCGCCAAAGCCAGCGGGTCAGACGACTCAGTGGTGCGCATGGTTCGGCTCCTTAGGCCCTGTTCCGTCGAGGGCAGCTCTGTAACGTTGCATCCGCGTCGCGGAGACAGTCTTTTCGCCATCTAATGCGATCTCTACCGGAACTGGTCGACTCAGAAACGCGGTTAGGCTCGCAGTAAGCCCGTACGCACCAGTGTTCGGAAACACCAATTTGTCGCCGGGCTTGACTGGCGGAAGTCTCACAGCGACTCCTAGCACGTCTGCCGGTGTGCAGAGTGGTCCTACCAAAGTCACCTCGTCGGATGTGCCGCCGTCGGACCTGGGAGAAGCACTCGGGCGTATTAGTCTGCCTAGGCCTGCCATGCCGCCGAGGTGGTTTATTCCTCCGTCGAGTAGAACGAATGTGCGTGACCCGGTGCGTTTCACGTCCATTACCGTGCAGATAAACTCTCCACTGTCTCCGACCAAGTATCGACCTGATTCAAAGGCGATCTGGGGTTGGCCTTGACGCCAGCCAGGCAAGTTGTCGTCGAGTGCAGTTTCCAGCTCAAGTTTAAGATCGTCATATACGGGCCGGCGTCCGGGGGTCGCATATGGAGCGGCAAACCCGCCCCCGAGGTCGACCAGCTCAAGTGGAATGTCCAGAATCTCGGCCGCGGCTTGCGCGCTCCGGATACTGCCGACGAGCGCGTCGCGCAAGCTACCTTCGTCTCGGGCGTTGCTGACGGGGAAGAGATGAAACCCTACGACCCGCGTTTGCGCGGTGGAGGCGAGGGCCTGGCGACCGCTCTTGAGGGCACCTAAGTCAATGCCGAATTGAGAGGCGGAACCGGTCATGCGTAGTCCGGTGGCTCCCGAAGGTTGACCGTTTATGCGGAGAAGGCACTCCACTTGGACCTCTGCTGTGGCCGCAGCTCGTCGCATTCTTAGGTAGTCCCGCTCGGATTCAATCGAGAAGCGTCGGACACCATTAGAGATTGCGTATCCGAGTTCCGCTTCAGTCTTAGCCGGACCAGTGTAGAGACACTCATTGGGCGAAGCCCCACTGGATACTGCAACATCCAGTTCCTCGGGAGAACTTATCTCGGCTCGGGCGCCGAGTTCGATCAGTTTCGCGACAACGTCAGGGTGAGGATTGGCCTTCAGTGAATAGTGGAGCAGAGACCGCTCCGGAAGTGCGAGAGAAAGGGCTGCCCAGGCCGCGGCAGCATTTTCGAGTTGGTAGACGTACAGGGGAGTCCCGAATCGCTCTGCGAGTAATTCTAGTTCACGGGACATCATGAGCGTACCTGTCTTTCTAGTTCCGATCGATCCACCTTGCCGTTGACGCTTGTCGGAAGAGAGCCAAACACTCGGCAGTGGCGAGGTACCTTCGCAGACTCTAGACGTTCCCGGAGGTGTCGAAGCACGACTTCGGGCGGGAGATCCGAAATCACGCAGAGCGTGGATTCGGCGTTGTCACGGGGCGGGAGTAGAATCGCCCTTCGAACCTCTGGGATGGTATTGGCCGCTTCTTCGATCTCAAGGACATTCGTTCGTACGCCTCGGGATTTAAACTGGTCGTCTTTGCGACCGCTTAGATAAATCTGGCCGTCATCGTCGAGGTAGCCCCAGTCCCCAGTGCTCAGGGATCTGTGGCCAGATGCGTGCTCCTGAAAGTTTTTCTGTGTGGGTACCGGCGCCTTCCAGTATCCGGCCATAACATGAGGCCCTGTGACGATGAGTTCGCCAACTGTAAAGGGAGGTAGTTTGGCCCCGGACGAATCCACCACGGCGACAGTGGTCCCGTCGAGGGGCCGACCGACGGAGCCTGGGTAGTTGAGGTCTCCGTCCGGTTCGCCGATCGAAACTCGCTTGCACTCCGTGAGCCCGTACATGAGTTGGACAGCGGCGCCAGGAAAGCGCTTCCGCAACTCGGCGATCCGCCCCGGCTCCAGCCGTTCACCTGTGTTGGTGAAGAGTCGGATGGTCTGGTCACCACTTCTCCGACGAGACAGCGCTAATAACATATCGGCAAGCCCGGGGACGAGCGGCACAACGGTGGCGCCTACAGCACTGATCTCAGCGAGCAGTCTTGCGTCCGCTTGAGGTGGGGGGAAGGCGACTGCCGCTCCAGCGTCAGCGCACAAGAAGATCTGATACAGGCCGTAGTCGAAAGACAAGGGCAGGCGTGTGAACACGATATCGTCAGCTCGATACTGGAGGCGCGCACCGATCGCGCTGACTGCATATGCCACCTGAGCGTGTCGGCAGAGGACCCCCTTGGGCTGAGATGTACTGCCGGAGGTGTAGATCAGCAGTGCGGCGTCGGAAGGGTCTACAACGGTTGATCGCGCCTGAGCTGCCGATTCTGGTAGCCGATCCCATATCTCGGCTGCAGACATAGTGACGGGTTCGAGTCCCGCCGACGACGACCGCGACGAGACGATGAGCGCTGCGTCGGCGTTAATGAGCTGATAAGTCCGCTCGGGGGTGGTGAGCTCAACGGAGATGGGCACGATCAGTGCTCCAGCAGCGAGTCCGCCGTGCAACATTGATACGAACCTGCGGTCAGGGACTGCATCGATCGCAATCCTGTCGCCACGCCGAATGCCGCGGTCTAGGAGCCACCGTGTGAACCGTCCCGCCTCGTGGGATAGCGCGGCGTAGGTGCAGGGGCCGTCATTGTCGTAGAGTGCGACAGCACTGGGGTCGCGGATCGCAGCGGCCTCGAGGAGGCTGCTAGCGAGAGTCGCAGAGCTTGTTGATGCACGTCCCGCATGGCCGGAGCCGGCGGCTGCAGCAACGTCCATCCGTAACCTGCCTTCATTTGGCCGCACAGGGTCGAACGCCAGTGTCCGGCAGAGACCCTACCAGCGTGCATAGCTGGTAGGCCGGGCTATCGCATCGCCGGCGCCCCGCACGCGCGCCACGTCGCGGCTGACGACGTGTTCGTGTGACCCAGGGCTCGGGCAAAGTCCGAGCGACAGGTGTCTTGTAGGGCTGTGGTCTGCGTCTTTACAGGTACATGGTCGGGTGCGGGCGTGCTCTGAGCAGGTTGGATCGGTAGTTCCTACACCTGTCGGTCCACACCTCGAGCACGCCCGCGCATGTCATCTTCGTCTATCGCTGCGCCCCGAGACCATGGTCGTCTCGCGTGAGGATCTCCTCCTCGATCTGCTGGGCAGGCTGCCCGACCCGCGGGACCGGCGCGAGCGGCGTCATACGGTCGTGGCGCTGGTGGCGGTCGCGGTCTGAGCGGTACTGACGGGCGCGAAGGGCTTCACGGCGATGGCCGAGTGGGCTCGGGACGCCAGCAACGCACGGCTCAGCAGGCTCGGCATGAGCAAGTCAGTCGCGGACGAGTCCAACTTCCGGCGGTTCTTCGCCCGCCTGGACACCGAGGTGCTGGACCAGTTGCTGGGTGCCTGGGCGATGACCCGGGCCGCCGTCGTGGACGGACGCCGCGTGTTCGCGATCGACGGGAAGTCGAGCCACGCGGGCCACCAAATTGATACTTGACACCGTCAAAAAATAGCTCGTATCCTCACCGGAGCCCGCAACTTCGAACCCGATCGACAACGGAGTCCTTCGCCGTGACTCATGCCCCTTCTGAGGCCGCGGTGGACATCGTCCATGGTGATCGCCGTGCCGCATGGGAGAACTTTTGGGAGAAGGAAGGTGTTTATGCGTATCGACGGTCTCGAGGTTTTGTCTGATGATGATTCACTGACTTGGGGGCAGTTGGATTTTCTTATTGCCGCACATCGAAATGACGAGAATCCACACCACATGATACTGCGTAAGTCGATCTCCCTGAAGGACGGGAGGCATGCCGAGCGGGTGTTGGATGCGATTGATAAACTGATTTGCCGTCATGACGCTCTTCGTGTAATCGTGGATATCGATGCAGGAAAAATTTGCGGTTGGGGAGTGTTCTCGCGAGCCGACTGGGTGAGTTACGTAGACGATGACAGTAAAGAGCGTCTCTTTCATCGGGCGGCGAGTGAGCTTCGTGTTGATCAAGGCCCTCCGCTGAGGTGCCTTATTGTCGGAAGCCCGCCAGATCGTTGTGAGATTTGGGTTTCACACTATGTCGCTGATGGAGCTGGTATGACCACTCTGCGAGGCGAAATTGATGATGTCTTACATGGTAGAAAGCTGCCTCCGGCCGTTCAATTGACGGATGTGCGGAAGTACGAGTCATCGGATCGGGGGCTTCAACAGGCGGATAGGAACGAGCGCTGGGCTACTAGCGTCTTGGCAAGTGCCGATTCGACTTGGTTGGTCAAGCCGGGTAATGGCACTCGCGTTGCGACGCGAGCGGTCGCGAGCGGTCGATCTACGTTCGTGAAAGCGAAGGCCATAGCCTCGAAGCTTCGTGTGCCCGTGGCAGCGGTCTTGCTTATGTCGCTCATTGTTGTGGCACACAAAGAGACATCGAGCACTGAAGGCATGGTTAAGAGTCTCTTCCGCAACTCCATCAGGGGTGCGGTGTGTATCGCACCAAGTACTTTCAATGCGTTCGTGCCCTTCGATATCGCAAGTGCTCGATCCGTCGAAGATCTCCTGCGGCTGGTTGCGTCACAGTCGCTAGGTGCTTACATGCATGCTCGATACCGCCCCGGCCAAATTGAAATACTTGAGAGTCACGTTGCTCAGGCTCTAGGTACTCCGTCGCTCGACGGTATGGTCTATATGAACTTCAGGCCGCCTAATGCCGCAGTATCGGATCCCGCGCCCGGCGTCGATGACACCCGAATCGTGATGGATTCGCTGGCGAAGTCGTTGCCATATCGCGTGCAGCTCGAGCTGTTTCCCAGCACTGATCGCGAGATGACAATCCGCGTACACGTGAATGGTCTACAGTTTTATGCCGACGCTGCGGAGTTTTTGTCGGCTTTTCGATCCTGTATCGAGCAGCTTGCTACGTTACCCCCAGCGTCCCGGTGGCAGGAGCTGCTAGGAAAGTGAACTGTCCTCGGTTTGACGCCAGAGCCACGGCAAAGCCGTGAGATAGGGCTGTGATCTGCGCACTTGCTGGTGGGACGAGTGGGTGCGGGCGTGTTCGGCCCGGTTGGATGGAAGTTCTTCCCACCACTCCTTGATTCGGGCCGACTCCACGGTCGTGACCCCCCGGGGCCTGCCCGGCATCGACATGGGCCCGCTTGACCCACAATCGCAAGCTCTCGACACCGACGTCCAACCGCTCGGCCACTGCCTTGACTGCCGCGTACTGCGACGGGTATTCCGACCGGTGCTCCAGCACCATGCGCACCGCACGGGCCTTCAACTCATCCGGTTAAATCTTCGATGTCGACACGATCAGGATCCCTTTAAGGGAGGAACTCTCCACGAAACCGAAGGCGGTTCAGACTCCTCACACAAACGAGACATGATCGAGAACCTACTTGCCTGGCAGTAACGTTTTGCTCTCGCATTGGTCCGCACTTCCTGAAGGAGCGCCACGCCAGTTCGCCTGTCATCTTGCTGGTGGTCAAGTGGCGTAGGAAATCAAAGATGGGTGTCCGGGCCGGCGAAGGCGAAGAAGTAGCGCAATGAGAGCGACAAAGAAGCGCAATCATCAACGGAAGGGCATTTCGTGTCCGCACCAATCGCAGCCGCAATTCGCAGGGATATCCCCGGACGATTCAATGAACTCGACATTCTGCGCCGGCATCGGGACCGTTATACCGCTGCCATGAAGGGTCACAACGTACCACCGCACGAGGTAATGATCCACGGGTCATCGGTTTGCAACCTCACCTGCGACTGGTGCATCGGAGACCACGTCCCCATGACATCGACGAACGGGTCTGGTCAGACGATCGTGATCAGCGCGGCCAAGACGGAGGAGACCATCCTTCCGGACGGCCTGCGCGACCCTGGGGCGATGGCACGGCTTGCCTCCCAAATCATCAACTTCAAGCGCGTCGTGCCCACTGACAATGGCGACCAGGTCTTCGGCATCGAAACCGTAAACTTCTCTGGGCTGATCGGCGAGCCCTTGGTCAATCGCGCGTCTCTCATTCCTGCCATCAAAATGCTTAATGATGCTGGTTTGCGCACCGGCATATTCACCAACGGCATCCTGATTGGTGACAAGGATCTTGAAGTCATGGCCCGAATGGGCTTCGTTCACGTCAGCATGGACGCAGCCACGGGGGACACATACGCGAAGCTCAAGTACTCCGGCAAGCCCCAAGGAGTACATCTCTTCAAGAAGGCACTGGAATCAATTCGCAGGCTCCGCGATGCCAAGGACGCGGCGGGCACCGACCTCCAGATATCCGTGGGCTTCATCGTCTACCCCGGGAACTTCGAAGAGGTCTACGAGTCCGCCCGCCAAGCGAAGGAGCGAGGCGCAATGACTTTCAAGATCAAGCGAGATATATCTTGCCTGCGTCTCCTTGATGCTCACCAGCGGAGCGTTTGTGCGCGCTTGATCGACCGAATCGAGGATGAGCTCGCAGACGAGACGTTCGAGGTGTTGAGAATCCACGACGTGGAAGCCGAAGCCACAACACGCCGACAGTTCGACTCATGTCGCATCACCAAACTGATGGCCTCGATCGGCTCGGACGGCAATATGTACCCCTGTAACTACCACCCTCGCCCAGGGGCAGCGCATTATGGGTCGGTCATCGAAGATAGCCTCGAAGAAGTCTGGGATGGCACTGCTCGCTCAAGCATGATGCCAACTCTTCCCCAGATATGCCCGCCGACCTGCGACCCTTTCAAAGGTCGGTCTAACACGCTCTTTCAGACGATCGAGATGCGCCGGAGTGAAGTGGGCGACATTCAAGTCGACGCTGAGATCGACGAGATCATCGAAAGCGGGGCATACCGAGTAAGACACATCACAGAGTGAGTTTCGGCGCCGCCGTCAGGACCGGGCCGAATCCATCAGGATCAGGCTAAAGCTGCACCGTGGTTTCGGCCCGGCCATCGAACTACATCTTGACACTGCGGCAGTCACTCTGCGCTCGTGATGACTGGTCATTTGGAATCGCCCTGAAAATTGGACACGACGCTCGACTCGAGAGCCCAGCTGCGGACTTCTTTGATCGTCGTTTCCCATCGGTGGATCCGGGCCGACCGTCCGTGGTTCTCCCACGCCAGACCCTGGCACAACCATTGACCGCATGCTTGTTGACACTTCTTACAGAAAAAAAGCCCGTGGGCCACACCGACAGGAGAGTGAGAGATGCGCATCCTCGGCATCGCCAATGACATGCACATTTCTTCCGCCGCGCTGATAGAAGACGGTAAGGTCGTCGCCGCCGCAGCCGAGGAGCGCTTTACCCGGATGAAGCACACCCGTGCATTTCCGGCTGGTGCGATCGACTACTGCCTGTCCACCGTCCCCGGGGGCATGGATGCTGTCGACCGGGTGGCAGTCAGCGCGAATCCGGCGATCGATCTCAGCGTTTACGACGGCCGCTACGCCGGACGCGCCCGTTGGTATCCGGAGGCTCTCTACTCAATTCCGAACAACCTCGCTGCTTTGACGAATGGGCCATACCAAGGACACACAACTCAGGTGCTCCAAACCGCTGACAAGCCACTACAAATCGATTATGTCTACCACCACGACGCTCATGCGGCCAATGCGTTCTTTCTCTCCCCCTTCGACTCCGCCGCGATCTTGACAGTCGACGGGCGGGGTGAGGACTGCACCGCCCTAAGTGCAATCGGGGAGGGGGGATCCTTCACGGCGATCGATACGATTCCATTCCCTCATTCGATTGGGCTGCTGTACGGCGCTGTCACTGAGTACCTGGGTTTCCGACTCGACCGCGATGAGTGGAAGGTCATGGGATTGGCAGCCTACGGTGATCCCGACTCTGCCGCCTATAAGGCTCTTCGCGATCTCGTTCACCTAAAAGACGGAAATGTCCGTATCGATCTCAATTACTTCGGATATTATCTCCGCCCATCGCGTGGGGCGGTCAGCGACTCATTCATCGACCAGTTCGGCCCCGCACGGCTGCCCCGTGAAGCCATCACGAGTCGGCACCATGACGTTGCAGCGGCTGTGCAGCACGTGCTCGAAGACGCGCTGCAGTATCTGCTCACAGACCTGCACCGGCAGACCGGAATGAAGCGAGCTGTCCTAGGCGGAGGGAGCTTCATGAACTCCGTCTTCAACGGCAAGATCACGTCGTCGACTCCCTTCGACGAGGTCTTCATCTCAAGTTGCCCCGACGACAGCGGTACGTCAGTCGGAGCCGCTCTCTACTCGCACTGTGTTCTGCAGGACGCGAAACGTGGTCCCGCGATGGCCCACAATTATTACGGTCCATCATTCGACCAGGCATCGATCGACGACGTGCTGTCGCGCGCCAAGCTGAGGGCACCTGCTGTGGAGGATCCTGCTGCTACTGCTGCGCGAGCGCTGGCCGAGGGACATATCGTCGGCTGGTTCCAAGGTCGTATGGAATTCGGTCAACGCGCGCTGGGTAACCGCTCGATCCTTGCGGACCCTCGAAGCGTGAGCGCGCGGGACCAGGTGAATGACGCGGTGAAGTTCCGCGAACCGTGGAGGCCTTTCGCGCCGGCGGTGCTCGCCGAGGACTTTTCCTCCTACTTCGGATCGGAGCCACCAGTGCCGTTCATGGAGCGAACGCTGCCCGTACTACCGACAGCGCGGAATTTGATCCCAGCCGCTGTTCACGTGGATGGCACAGCACGGCCGCAGACCGTTAGTGCGGACACGAATCCGCTCTTCTATCGGCTGATCAGTGCATTCCGTGATCTGACAGGTGTAGGCGCGGTCCTCAACACATCGTTCAACCTCGCCGAGGAGCCGATCGTGTGCGAGCCACAAGATGCCATCCGCACCTTCTACTCCTCGGGCCTTGACATGCTGGTAATGGGAAACCGAGTGCTCACCAAGTGACCGCGGTCTTGGTTGAGGAGGATCTGAGCGCCTGCTTGCGCCAATATGGTCTGCACGCGCGCCGAGCGGCACGGTCCCTGCCAGGCGGGCACGTTGGAAAGACCGTCGTAGTTCCGACCAATCAGGGGCTACTGGCCGTCAAGCAGTTCGGCCGGCGATTCGATGCCACGCGCGCCAGGCTCGCGGCTGAGGCACACCAGTTCGCGGCGATCGCCGGACTGGCCCCACCAGTGCGGCCGACCGCGACAGGCCAGTTGACTACGGTTATCGACGACGCCAGCTACATGATCACCGAGTACGTCGAGCCGGCCTGTCCACCCCAACCTCAGGGCTTCGCTGTCACGCTCGCCGCACTCCATAACCGACTCCAAGACTTCCGATCCGGCACTCACTGCGCGGACTTCCTCGAACTGTCCGATCCGCCCCCCCTCGCCTTGGAGCGGATACTGCAACAGACACAGGACCAAGAACACCGGGACGCCATCGCGTGGCGCCTGCAGGTCCTTGAGGATCACGGACTTGGATCACAGGCACTGGCGGCCACCGGCCGCAGTTGGATCCACGGCGACGCACGTCCAGAGAACCTTCTCACGACTTGCGTCGCCGGTCGGCAGCTGTTCATCGACTTCGACCAGGTCTCACGTTTCCCGCGGTCATACGAAGTTCTTCGGGGCTACGTAGCCTCCGTCGGTCTTCAGCTGCCCGCACATCTCTTGGAGACGACGTTCAGGTCCTACCTGAGTGCTTATCTCGCAGTTATGCCAATCTCGGCGGAGGACCGAGCAATCATGGTCGATTTGTACATCACCGTGCAGGCGGCCGAGACCCGGACTTTCACTACGCCTGAGGGCGAGGTCCGTGGCATGCGCGCCTTCGCCAGAAGCCGCCACGAGAAGTTGACTCGGATCGTCAAGTATCGCGACCTGCTGCGGAGGATCGCGGAGGAGGTACGGCCATGAACACTCTCGCGCTTCTCGGTGGACAGCCCCTGCGCGCCCGCCCCTTCCAGACATGGCCGCAATTTGACCAGGCGGAGCTCGACGCGCTAGCCGATGTCCTACACAGCCGCCGCTGGGGCGGCATCTATAACGGGTCACAGGGAGAGTCCTTCGAGACCGAGCTCGCTGCATATCTCCAAGTGCCCCACGCGTCCGTGGTATCGAGCGGCACCGCCGGCCTGATGATCGCCCTGAGAGCGGTCGGGGTGGGACCGGGCGACGAGGTCATCGTCCCCGCCATGACGTACGTAGCGACAGCCACAGCAGTCTCCCTCCTCGGCGGCACACCAGTCTTCGTCGATATTGACCCTGCGACCCTCACTATCAGCGGCTCGGCAGCAGAGGCAGCAATCAGCGAGAAGACGAAGGCTGTCATCGCAGTCCACTTGGGAGGACACCCTGCCGACATGGACCGCATGTGTGCCATCTCCAGGAGGTACGGACTTCCGATAATCGAGGACTGCGCCCAGTCTCTCGGAGCGGCTTGGAATAGCTGCCAGACCGGATCGCTGGGCAACATTGGAGTGTTCAGCTTTGCCAACACGAAGAACATCACCGCGGGTGAGGGCGGAGCAGTTGTCACCCACGACGATAAACTCGCAGCGCGCATAGCCTCTTTGCGCGATCACGGCCGACCTCCGGGTGGCGCCAACAACCACCCCCAACTCGGATGGAACTTGCGCCTGGGTGAATTCCAATCCGCCATCTTGCGTGTCCAGTTGGCGCGTCTGAAGGATCAACTTGCGGCGAAGGCGAGAGGCGCGGCGTACCTCGCCGCAGAACTGTCCAGCGTGCCCGGCTTGACGTCTATACCCATGCCCACCGATTTCGACCCACGGGTGACGGCGCACGGCTGGTTCTCTCTAGCCTTCACCTTCAATGGTGAGGCATTCCGCCGCGGTAACAACGACGGCCTTTCGGTCACAGCCTTCCGCGCTGCACTGCACGCAGAAGGCATACCCGTCCAGCGTCGCGACCTCATCGCCTGCCCTGATGAACCGATCTACGCCGATGCCAACAGCCGTGACTACTCCAGCTCACGAACAGCCTCGGCAGCCCAGGCGCGGGCGGCCTGCGCCAGCGTGGTCTTGCTCGGCCAGGCGACCGGATCCGGACTGCTGTTCGAGAAACCGGAGGAACTCGTCGATGTCGTCCGCGCGGTGGAGAAGATTCATGAGAATCAACACCTACTGCTGGACGAACCTTTCGCATCAACATTTTGAGTATCACTCGGGCGAACTGCTGACACTTTGTGCACTGACACTTTCCGGGCAAGCAGCTAATGACCCGGCCCGAAACCTGAGAGTTTTTCGCGCAATAATGGCCTCGTCCTACTGGCAATCAGTTCGCCGAGGCAGAACGGTTACCGAAGGGGCAATAATGCGAAAATCACCTGTGTCAAATCCGGACGATGTTTGGACGTTTCTCGAACTTGTCGCGGGCCACCCGCACGCATCCGAGCCGGGTGCAGCGGGCGAACTAATTGGCAGAGCGCATTTCGACCACGACCGTATGGTGGGGCTAGCGATGCGCCACGGCTTGTTACCTTCGGTGGCGAACTTTCTGCACGTGAACGGCCTAAGACGCTCCCTGCCAACAAGGCTTCGCAACCCAGTTCTCAACGCGCTTTACCACTCCCGTCACAGGTCGGCACTGTTAACGCTGGCTGCAGTCGAGATAAACGCCGCCCTATCTGCGCACAAGATTCCGGTGGTGTGGACGAAGGGTGTGGTGCTCCAGACATGGCTTTACCGCAATACGGGCACGCGGCTCTTTAATGACCTTGACATCATGGTCTTGCCGGAACACCGAGAGAGTGTTTCAGAGGTTCTGATGTCAGCTGGTTTCAAAGCTGGGCACCGGTTCGATCCGTCTAGTGCGACACTAGTTCCGGTCGATAGAAAGACGACTACGCTCTATCGGTTATCGCCGGACCACTTGGTACCATTTAACCGCCTAACCGGCGACGTTGCTGTCCCAGTGGTAGTGATAGATGTTGCCAACAGCCTGACATGGCATGGCAGCCCTTGGGACGTGCCGGTTCATCTTGTGCAAGAGCCTGCTGTTTTGGTTCCCGTGAGGGAAGGAGATTGCCTTCCTGCCATGGCACCTCCTCACTCCCTCCTGTTCCTCTGTCTTCATCTGTTCCGCGAGGGCTGGTTTGAAGGAACGATACGGCTAAAGGACATATCGCTGGCGCAGTTCGCCGACATCTCGCTGGCTTGGAGGCAACTTAGCGGCCCGGAACGGCAAGAATTGGGAAGACTGATCCATCACCATGGACTACAAGAGCCGCTAGCCTGGGCGACGGCACATACCGACTCGATATTCGGGGACATGATGACCGAAGAACTAGACCTTTCTGAGTACGCGACAGCAGATTGGCTTTCGAGTGCACGGGGTCGAGGGGAAGATGTCCTGCATTGGTCAGGGACTATGCGTGAACGCCTCCGCGCGAACGGACACCTGGTACTACAAGTATGAATCACAACGATTGGAGTACTAGTCCGATGAGGGCTCCGTTTCAAGTCTTAGTCGTCCCATATCGCCGTGCGTTTGACGCACTTGAGTTCCTAATCCTTCAACGCGCCGACTCCCACAAGTGGCAGTGGGTGGCAGGGGGCGGCGAAGATGACGAGACTCCGGTGCAAGCTGCACAGCGTGAGCTCGTGGAGGAGTTGAGTGCCACTTCTGCGGTGCGTCCTCTTGCGACCATATCTCCGGTCCCGGTGGTCAATATCACCGGCGAGTTGACGTGGGGTTATGAGCACCTCATTGTCATGGAACACGCATTCTGCGTGAATCTCGATGGGCAAGAGTTCACTTTGTCAAGCGAACACATATCGGCCCGCTGGGTCGGCCTTGAAAAGGCAGGTTCTATGCTCGAATTTGACTCAAATCGTACCGCCGCATGGGAAGTGAAGACACTGAGCGAAGGTGGACTACTCGCATGACGAGCAACGTGCAGGCGTTTGGGCGAGGAGATTGGACTCTTGAGATTGAGCTGTCGGGCGAGAGTGCCATGGCTCACCTGAGCGGGGTCCTTCATCCCCATTTCCAGCCTGTCGAGATGAGTTCGGAAAGAATTTCTCAATTCAGGCTCCGGGTTGGTGGGAGGCGCCCAAGTCGCAACTGGGCCTTTTGGGAGACCCCTGAATGGGCTGTCGCAATGAGAGGTCCCGCCGACCTCTGGATCGCCGATGGACCCAGTTACATTACGGCGCGGCTTGTGCGCGAGCTTCATCGCGTCGCATTATGGAGTGAGGGTCGGACCCTACAAATGCACGCGGGCGCAGTTTCCATAGAGGGTCGTGGTGCCGCACTAATCGCTGGGCACCGCACGGCAGGAAAGACCACCACCGCTTTGAGCCTTGTGGGCCGCGGAATGTCTTACATCGCCAACGATGACGCGATGGTCCAGTTCGTCGATGGCCGGGCTATAGTGCTCGGTTCAGCTCGTCGAGTCAATGTCAGGAAGGGGACACCGGATTACCTTCCTGGGCGGTGGCCCGGATTAGAGGCGATCTTGGAGACTGCTCCTCGAACAGATGGACGGGACGCCGCAACGATTGAAGTGTCGGCGCTGCAGGGTCTTGGCGTGGAGATCACCCCCCAGGCAGACGTCCAGGCAATCCTCCTTCCTGACCTTCACGAGGGAAGCGTCGGCTGGCACCGAGTCACTTCAGAATTGGAGCTTCGAAGTGCCGTGATCGATCAGGTCTGCGTTCCTCCCAGCGCGCTCAATGCTTTTTTGGTGCAGTTGGTGGAACGCCCGTCGATAGCGTCCACGCTATCTCTCGTTGAGAAGCTCTGTCAGATCCCCACATTCGTGCTCAAGGGAGACCTCTCGTCTGGCGTTGCTGACGCTCAGCTTGACGAACTTCTCGACGCCGCGTTGCCAGTAAAGGCTTGGTGCTAACGACGCGGTTGGCTCGGGCAGACAGCTAGGGGTCGATGGCCCGGCCCGATTCGACGACGTAGCTCTCGTCGGTTTTAACGGGCACAGGTCGCATGCCCATCGCGGGAGCCACGTGATTGTCGGTGTTGTTTCAGCTCGTGCCGAAACCGGACCGGCACGTTCGTTTGACACAGTCCAAGCCCGCTCGTTGACCACATGCGATCCTCGCCAGGTTCGCGCATCGCGTCGTGCGAGACCTTGGATCCCAGCAAGGCTCGATGCCGGTTTGCTCACGGAGTCAACGGCCGATTATTTGCTGGCAGTGCCTTTTCAAAGGGCATCGTTAGGGAATAGTTCTCAAACAGGACCAGTGATACCGCCTTCTAGACTCTGGACGGAGCCGCATGCCCCCGGTGATCTCTCCTCCTCCTCCGACGACGCGCGAGCTGTTCGCCGAACGCTGGCGCTTGCTTGGCCTGCTGCGACTCGCGGCGGGTGCTGCGGCCGCGCTCGCTGGGTGCCTGCTCCTCGTCGCCGTCACACCGAGCGTTCTCGCCCTAGCTCTCGGCTGGCTCGTCTCGGGCATCGAATCGATCGACGGCGAGACAGACTGGGGCACGCTGGCGCTCCCGCTCGCCGCCGTCTCGGCGATGTTCCTCCTCGAAGAGACTTTCTACGCGTTGTCGAGCCTCGCCCGCACCACGGCCGGGTCACGTATCGACCGGATGCTGCGCCGCGAGGTGCGGTCGCTGTCGCTGCGGCGCCTCTCTGTGTCCCAATTGGACGATCCCGCGATCGTCGACGACCTCGCCCGTACCTCGGACCTGGACCAGAAGTGGGTTCGTTCGGCCGGGTCGGGCGCGACCGGGCAGCTGCTCCTGCTGTTCCGGTTCGCCGCCGCCGGGTTCGCCACGATCCTCCTCGCCGTCGTCCTCTCGCCGTTGCTCGCCGTGCCGGTCCTGGTCGTCTGCCTGTTCAACCGCGCGCTGCTGCGCCGCCAGTGGATGCGCCTGGTCGCCGAAGGGGCTACGCGCGAGCGTTTCCAGCGCCGCGCTGACTACTGGACCGGCCTCAGCCGCAGCCCCGAGGCAGCCAAGGACCTGCGCATGTTCGGCCTCGGTCAGTGGCTCGTGGCCCGCCGTACCGCGGCATTCCTTGACTACGTTGCCCCGCTGCGGCCAGGCCGCCGGCGGGTCACGGTCGGGCAGTGGCCCATCGTTCTCATGACCGCCACCGTTGGCTGCCTCGTGCTCCTCGTCCCCGCCCTCGCGATGCGCGCCGGGACGATCGACGCCTCCGAGCTCGTCACCTGCTTCTTCGCCGGCTGGGGTATCTTCGGGATCCTCTTCATGGGACACGAGGCCTTCGACATCGAGCACGGCAGCGGGTCGCTCAAGGCCTTACAACGGCTCCGGGCCGCCGCTTCGGCGGTCCAGCCCGCAGCGACCGAATCGGTCCGCTTCGATACTGCCGTCCGCTGCGAAGGCGTCGCCTTCGCCTACCCCGGCACCGACCGGCCCGTCATCTCCGGGCTCGACCTTGAGATCAAGGCAGGCGAGGTGATCGGGCTAGTCGGCCGCAACGGCGTCGGCAAGACCACACTCATCCGGCTTCTCGCCCGCCTCTACGCACCCGACGCAGGGCGCATCACCGTCGACGGCACCGACCTCGCGGGCCTGCCCGAGGCGGCTTGGCACCGCCGGGTCTCCGTGGTGTTCCAGGACTTCGGCCGGTTCCCCGCCAGCGTCGCGGACAACATCGCCATCGGCGCGGTCGAGCACGCCGCCGACCGGGCGGGCCTTCTCGAAGCCGCGCGCACGGCGGGCATCGACCGCTGGCTCGACGACCTCCCCGACGGCATAGATACCCTGCTCGGGCGCGAGTTCGAGGACGGCACCGACCTCTCCGGAGGCCAATGGCAGGGCATCGCCATCGCGCGCGGCCTCTTCGCCGCCCGGCACGGGCGCGACCTCCTCATCTTCGACGAGCCCACCGCGCACCTCGACGCCCAGGCCGAAGCGGCCTTCTTCGACCGTGTCACCTCCGCGATCGACGACGCCGCCATCGTCCTCATCTCGCACCGACTCGGCACCATCCGCAACGCCGACCGCATCGTCATGCTCGGCCCCGACGGCGTCATCGAGCAAGGCAGTCACGACCATCTCATGGCCGACGGTGGCGAATACGCGCGCCTGTTCTCCCTCCAAGCCTCCCGGTTCACCGACCTCGAGCCCGATGTCGTTTCCGGCCCCGACTCCGACACCCGAAAGGCGACGGCATGAACGCGCTGCTACAGCTCGCCCGCCACACCGTCGCCCTCGCCTGGCGCTCCGACCGCCGCGCTACGATCGCGCTCGGCACGCTCGTCGTCCTTGAAGCGATCGCCGCCGTCGGATTCGCCTTGTCGCAGCGCTGGATCGTCGACAACGCCGGCGCCGGCGCCGTCGTCGCCCTTGTCCTCGCCGCGGCTCTCGGCGGCCTCGCGGCCGCTGTCAACGCCGCGGGCAACCGCATCGTGAACCTCCTACAGGAGAACCTCGCCGAACGCGTCGACCTCACCCTCAACGAAGAGGTCATCGGCATCAGCACGGGCCTGTCCACCCTCGAACACCTCGAACGCCCCGAGTTCCACGACCGTGTCTCTCTGCTCGGCAAGAGCACGTACGAGCTCGCACTCTCCGGGATCGGCCTCGCCCGCACCGTTGCCGCCGGCGTGAGCGTCGTCCTCAGCGTGATCCTCCTGTCCGGCATCCACATCGCCCTAGGCCTGCTGGTGCTGCTTGCGTTCCCTCCGATCTGGACGAGCATGATCGCGCAACGTCACCGCGAAGCGGCCCGCGGCCGCGCCGCGGCAGACGAGCGACGCGACGAGCGCCTGCACCGGCTCGCGGTCGAGCCCGAGAGCGCTCAGCAGATCCGTGTCATGGCCGCGGCGGACGCCGTCGACGCCTGGGCCGACGAGGCCCGTGCCCGCCACCTGCGCGTCCGCGACCGAGGACTCTTGGCAGCCACCGGCTGGGAGCTCATCGGCTGGGCTACCTACACGCTCGGTTTTGCCGCGACCATCGCGCTCGCGATCTCCATGGTCGGCACCGGCGCGGCGACGCTCGGCAGCTTCGTTCTCGCGGTGACCCTTGCGACGCGGTTGCGCGGCGAGGTGCGCCGGGCGGTCGAGTCGATCAAGCAGGTCGCGCGGGCCGCCACCCCCGCGGGGCACTACATGTGGCTCAAGGACTACGCCCAGCGCGAGAGGGCCGCGGCCGGCTCCGACCCGGTGTCTGGTCCGGTCGGCCGGATCGAGCTTCGCGGTGCGGGCTTCACCTACCCCGGTGCGGCCGCACCGGTCCTGCGCGGCATAGACCTGACGCTGGAGTCCGGGCAGACCGTTGCCCTCGTTGGCCTCAACGGGGCGGGCAAGACCACGCTCGTCAAGTTGCTCACCGGCATGTATGCGCCGACCGAAGGCGACGTGCTGCTCGACGGGCGCCCGCTCGCGGACTTCGACGCGGCCTCGTGGCGGCTGCGCACCACCGGCGCGTTCCAGGACTCGTTCCGGCTCAGGACCACCGTGTCCGAAGCCGTCGGTGTGGGCGATCTCGACAACGCGGGCGACGCCGAGCGGATCCGGCTCGCGATCGAGACGACGGGCCTACACACATTCGTCGACCGGCTCCCGGAAGGAACCGAGACGCTCCTCGACCGGTCGATGGGCGGGCACGAGCTCTCGGGTGGGCAGTGGCAGCGCCTCGCGCTGGCCCGGGCGCACATGCGGACGGACTCGAACCTGCAGGTGCTCGACGAGCCGACCGCGGCGCTGGACCCGCAGGCCGAGCACGAGGTGCACGAGCTGTACGCCGAGCGGACCGCGGACACCGCCGGGCAGATCACCCTCCTGGTATCCCACCGGTTCTCGACCGTGCGCATGGCCGACCTTATCGTGGTGCTCGACGACGGCGCGATCGTCGAGCGCGGCACGCACCGGAACCTCATGGACTCCGGCCGCGCGTACGCGGCGCTGTACGAGAGCCAGGCGAACCAGTACCGCTGAGTTAACGTCGTCCGGGAGCCGTCGTCATGAGACCGAGGGACGAAGGGCAGTCCACCACGCAGCGGCTCGCAGGATAACTTCTCACTTCCGACATGCGCGATACATTGGCACCCGTGTGGTTTACTAGGAATCGTTGAGACAATGCTCGGTGCAGCCTCGTGAATGAACGAGATTGAGGGAATATGCAGATCTACTCAGCCGCTCCACCTTCGGTAAGTACAGTTGGAGTCAACCATTTAGAACGACTCACCGAGGTCGCGCTGAAATGCGAGGAGGCTGGCTGGGATGGCGTGCTCGTGCCGCACAATCTGCACGAGGTCGATCCATGGTTGGTGGCCGGACAGTTGGGCTCGTTGACTGAGCGACTCATCCCGCTCGTCGCCGTTCAGCCTTCGTCACTTCCCCCTCATACTGCTGCGGCGATCGCCGCCGCCTTCGCGAGCCTCTACGGGCGTCCACTTTACTTTAATCTCGTGGCCGGCGCAGGGGAAGAGGAACTCAGGTCTACAGGCGATCACTTGGAGCACAACAAAAGATACGAGCGGTTGCTGGAATACGGGCGTATCCTCCGCGCATTGCTGCGCGGCGAACAATTAAACCACCGAAGCGAGTACTACCGATATGAAGGCTTTCGGTTATCTCCACGACCCGCCGCCCTGTCTGACTGCAAGTTCTTCGTCGCTGGATCTTCGCCTGCAGGGCTTAAGGTCGCTTTAGAAATCGCAGATGTGGTGGTCACACATCCGGGCCCGATCGATGAGTGGCGGAGCACGTTCCTGGAGCCACTCCTCGCCCAGGGCTACTCGGGAGAACTCGGAATCAGGATCGGCATCCTCGCGCGATCCGAACGCGATGAAGCGTGGAATACGGCCCTCGAGCGCTTTCCGCCAACCAGGAAAGGAGCGATCAAGACGGCCTTGAAGACACGGTCGTCGAACATGTGGGCACAACAACTCGCGAGCCGTGCGCTCTCCGAGGATGGCTCTCAGGACGATGTGTACTGGTTGGGTGCTTTCAAGACCGGTCGGATAAGCGCGCCGTACTTTGTGGGAGCCCACGAGGATGTGGGAGCCCGGCTTGGAGAGTACGTCCAGAACGGCGTCAGCCATATCATTCTGAGCGACACAATGAGCGCCGGCGAGCATGTGGACATCAACACTGCTCTCCGGCATGCCGACGCCCTCAATGCAGGGCCTCCACGCTCCGGCATCGAGCCAGGCAGTGCCACTGGTACACAATTCTGACCCGGCCGATCGGTCCGCGGCTCTGTTCAAGTTCGCACGACGAGTGGAGAAGGCGGCATGCGCGGGCGCGCTACAGATGCGAACCAGCCGGTGTAAAGACCTGTTCCGCCCCCGATCAAAGGCGCCTGCAAATCGCTGCTGTCCGCCCATGAAGGTGCAGCCCGCAGAGCCACGCCACGCATCTCGGCCGTGAACTGCCGAGGCCTACTCTCGTTCGGCTCCGAGTGCGGGAGAAAGCGTAGCAAATTGCCGGCCGACGTAGAGCAGGGGCGGAGCGTCCCTGCCCGTGTAGATTTCATCCGCCTCTGCGACAAACAGCATGCTTGACCCCACCTGCATGGAATCTACTAGGTGAGCAATTGCTCCTGCTCGTGATCCAGACATCATCGGTACCCCCGAGTCGTGGAACACAATGCCATCAGGGATCGGGGGGCCGCCTCGCTCAGGCTCCGCGAATCTCGCCGCAACGTCCGCTTGGTCGGCGGCAGGAAACGCCACAGAGAACACCGGAGCCGCACGAAGGGAAGCCAGGCGTCGGGATTCTGTCGCAACGGAGAATACAAATAGGGGTGGATTAGCTGACGCCGAAGCCACAGAGGTCAGTGTAAGCCCTCGCACCCGTGGGCTATCCCACCATAGTGCAAGTGATACGCCCGATGCGTGTAGTGCAAAAGCATCCTTGAATTGCTCCGGTGTAGCCGACAAGCGTTATCCTTCGCTTGGAGATCAGAGCGCACTAGCTGCTTTCAACCGCGGCCAATCGACTTCAAGAGACATGCCTCCTGGGCATAATATACCAGACCGGATATTTGGGATGTCGCTCTGAACCTTGAGAGTCCCCACAGGGCTCCGGCGTAGTCCGAGCTATAGGTGTCTTGTAGGGCTTTGGTCTGCGTCTTCGTTGGCGCACCAGGTGGACGATTGCGCTGGCTGCAGCTTCCGTGGTGCCGATCGGACTGGTGATCGTCCACGCCGCTGACGTGCCCCGGCGCCGGATTGCTGCGCGGAAGGGCTGCGTTGTGGCGCCGACTGGATCCCTGCAGCCATCCTGGCCGTGCGTGTGCGCCTGGTTGGACGACAGTGACGGGTCAAGGGACGGGCGGGGCGTGGCTTCGGACTGTCGCGTCGCTAGCTGGTGCTTGCACCCGCGTGGGAATCTGTGCCCATGATCCAGCACACGAACCTCGAATGCCCGTGGGATGCCCACGAGCGTACTTTCGGGGGGCGCGTCGGTGGAGGTCAGGGCAACTTCCACGGTTTATGCCGTGATAGCGGGGGAGCGGCGACCGCTCTGACCGACTCAGGTGTGGGGTGTTGACCGGCACCGTCCGCGCTGGTTGCCCTTGAAGTTCTCCCTTGGGTTCAGGATTGGTCTCCAAGTAGCGTGCGGAGGTGGTTCTTCGCGCGCTCGGCGAGCGCCTTGTAGTCGCCGTGGCGCGCACGGTCCAGGATTCGTGCGATCGCGAACAGCTGTGAGCGTTGGCCGTCTGTCGTGTCGAGGACGTCGGCGAACTGTTCGTGGACCTGCCGAGCGGTCTCGGGGATGAGCAGGCTGTGGCAGTAGAGGGTGGCGGCGTCGTAGCCGGCGGGGGCGATGCCCCAGCCTTCCCAGTCGAGGATGGCGAGGTCTGGCGCGGTGAGGTCGGCCCAGTGCAGGTCGTTGTGGGCGGTGACCCACCGCTCGACCGTGGCGTCGACCCGGTCGCCGAAATGGCGGTGGAGTCGTCGCTTCACGGCGTCTTGGGTGTAGGCGACGCGTTCTGTCGGGACGGTGGCGAGCACGTCGAGCGATGTCTGGAGGCGGGCGAGCCAGTCGGGGCTAACGTCGGGCGCCACGGAGGGCGCAGGATCGGATGACGTGATCTGGTCTGTGACCAGGGTCATGACTTCGGTACGAAACCACCGGTCGGACGTTCGATCCTCGATCCAGGCAAGGACGGTTGGCTTGGGGACACCGGCGATGGTGTTCGCGTCGAGGTTGCCGGTCCAGAAACTGCCGTTAGTGATCCACAGCGGGTCCTCGCCTACGGTGCGCACCCAGACCGGTTCGCCGTCAAGGGGTGCCCGCTCCCGCCGGCCCGGTATTGCCGCCCACGCTGGTACCGCCCGACGCGGGCGTGGCCCTGCCGCCGCCGCCCGCACCGTCAGCGGCACCGCCACCGCCGCTGCCGCCGCCGGAGTCCAGAACCTTGGCCGGGTTCGGGCGGGGCCATCCGCCGGGCAGGTAGGGGACGGGGCGGTTGAGGGCTTCCTTGGCGTCGGTCTCGGTGGTCATCGTCTGGTAGAGGTCGAAGCCGAGGAAGTTGAGGAACTTGTACGTCAGGTACGGCGCGAAGGCGCCGATGACCAGGAGCACGATCCCCGTGAGGGGTTCGGCCACGGAGGCGATGTCGACCTGGATGGGGGCGGACGTCTGCTCGGTCGCGATCAGGAAGATCACTACCAGCACCAGCTTGGACACGATGAGCGCGATCGTGAACGTGGCCCACTTGGTGACCCATCCGCGGGTCGCGTCCCATGACGCTCCGGCCAAGGCCAGTGGTGCGAGGGCGATGGCGATCAGGATGAGGGCGGAGCGGACCAGCAGGCTGATCCAGACCGTGAACGCCCCGGTGAACGCCAGCCCGGCCAGGAACACCGCGAACAGCGGCCCGACGCCGACCACTGTGGTCGAGATCGAGATTCCGGTGATCATGGCGATGAGGCGGTCGCCGACCTGCTCCATGGTGCCGGCCGCTTGGACGAGGCCGTGGCAGAGCTGGTCGGTGATCTCCAGCAACGCAGCGGTCAGCGTGACGACGAGGAACGAGCCCAGGATCGACTTGCCGAGCCCGAGGACGCCGCGCCCGAGGGCGCTGGGGTCGCGGCGGACCATGCCGGTGATGACCTAGAGCAGGAAGAACAGCAGCATGCCTGCCGGCTACACGAGAGGTCTGAGTGGGCCGCCTGAGCGAAGCCCGGTGCGCCGTCGGACGAGCCGTCCTTCGGCAGCGCACTCGACCTTGGCAAGCTGGGTATGCAGGTTGGATCGGCTGCCGCCGAGTGTTTGGGTTGCCTGGTTGCTGCCGGGCCGGTTGACGAGGTGACGAAGTGCGGCGCTCAACAGCCGCGTCGTGCCAGGTGGCCCACTCGGCCTTGCGGTGTACGGTGCGCCTGATTCCTCTCGGACCGCCTCGATTCGGACCGATGCCACAACGCGTTCGGGTCCTCCGGCTAAGGCGGCGACTGTCACATGCGGTCATCTCCGCACGGATCTGCTCCACCGACTGTCCTTACCCTGGACGCCGTCCGCTCTCGTAAGCGGACGTGTCTTCTCCACCAGCACCAGCTGGACCGCCGCCGGCATTCCTTCCGCCCGGGTGCGGCTGGGCAACGACGACCATGCCAACACGGCGACGACAGCGGCACGGGGACCTGCCCTAGAGCGGGTGATATACCGGTCAAATCGTTGCTAAGGGCATCCACCCGATCTAACGTTGCACCCGCTCCAGTGAAGGACTGGTAGCACATGTGGTATGTCGCATGGTGGCTGATTTGGGATGGGGAGTCATGAGGCGCAGGCCTTTGATTGCCGCCGCTGTCGCGGCGGTCGTGGTTGTTAGTAGTGCGGTAGCAGCGAGCGCGTCAGATCGCACAACCTCGGGCTTCGGTGCAGGTCGGCAGGAAGCTGTTTTCGTCGTGTCGGGCCAACGCCTCGTGCCAGCGAGCGCAGAGGCCACGCGCCCATCTGTGCGTTCGACCACTGAACCGCTCGTGGAAAAGCGCGTGGTCACGTTCGGAGTCGGTGATGATGGCGCGGTCTTGGACAAGCGGATCGACCTGGTCCGGTCCAAGCCCGCTCCGAACGACGAGGGCAGGACCGAGTTCGCCACATACTCGGCGACCGACTCAGGCGAGGTAGAGCTCCGATGGTGGGATCCGTCGGACGGTCGGATCCTCTGGACGGTGACGCGCGACGATGCTGTCGTTGGGCGCGTCCACGGAGATACGTTTAGCGACCTTCGGCCGGCACCTGCGAGCGATGCCACGTATCGAATCGAGGGCGAGCGCACTGTGGAGGTCGATGGCCGTCAAGCACAGGAGCCGTACCTTACTGTGCTAGAAGTCCCGGGGATCGACGCAAGTGCGCTCGGGATGCCAATCGACGACGCTGCGATTCTGTCCAGCGCCAAAAACACAGACGTGATCGCTTCCCGCGCGGCGGCGAACTGGCAAATGGTCCAGCAGATCAATACGTTCATCCCCACAGAAAGGGCCGAGCTTCCCTTCGATCTGCAGCCCTGCATCGAGGCCTATGGTGGCGAGGGCGGCGTGGGCTATTACGCGGGTGATGACCGGGGATTCGCGAGCCCCAGTGTCGCCCGGCCAAGCGTCCGCACTGCCATCGAGTCAATCAAGGAATTTGACCCGCTTGGCAACAGGGTTGGTGACTCTCTCAGCACGCGGACTTCCGGGACCCGGCTGTACGAGAGCAATGGCGACCTACTGGCGTTCGCGAACGCAGATCTTTCCGAAATCATCAACTTGGGCGGATCGGGTGACAACACCGGCGGGATCGGAACCTGGTCACATCACGTCGCGGACCCGCTCTGCAGCATCTCGCCAGCGATTGACTACACCCTCTCATTCGGAGGATTCAGCGATGGCTTCGTGCACCTGTCCGGTGACCATGACCAGGCGCCGTCATACGAGTGGCGTGTGAAGACGTTTAGCAGCTTCATGAATCTCTACGAGTTCGAGAATCGTGGACTCGAGTACTTGCTCCCCACGTTCCCGAACGCGCATGTGGACATCACCCTGTCGGTTGGCACCCCCTAAGGCTTCACGCCTCGGAAGCCAGGCCCGACGCAGCCTCGAACGAGGC